>NZ_JBICII010000052.1:0-62300 GCF_043101865.1 Pseudomonas sp. zjy_15 | reverse complement strand
TCTGTGTAGGAGCGGGTTTACCCGCGAATACGGTAGCGGCGGTAACGGTGAACGGTGGGTGGGGATTGGCCAGCAGGCCCGGCCTCTTCGCGGGTGAACCCGCTCCTACGGGCGATCGCACAGGTCCGAAGGTTTGTGGGTACCTTGTAGCGAAGAGGGCCGTGCCGTCTCAGGTCAAGGCAGTACTTGCTTGAACGGCTTGACCACAACCTTGTCGTACACGCCGGCAGCGATGTACGGGTCGGCATCGGCCCAGGTCTGCGCGGCTGCCAGCGACTCGAATTCGGCAACGATCAGGCTACCGCTGAAACCCGCTTCGCCCGGGTCGTTGCTGTCGATGGCCGGGTGCGGGCCCGCCAGCACCACGCGGCCTTCGGCCTTGAGCTGCTGCAGGCGTTCGATGTGCGCCGGGCGGGCAGCCAGGCGCTTTTCCAGGGAGTTTGCGACGTCGCTGGCGATAATGGCGTAGAGCATGTCAATCCTTGGTTTTGGAAGTAGAAGGGTCATCGTGCAGGTGGCGCGACAGGTACACGCCTTGCACCACCAGGAAAATCACGGTCATGCCCAGGCTGCCGAACACCTTGAAATCCACCCAGAAGTCCTGGAAGGTGAAGGCGACGAACAGGTTGGCCGCGCCGCAGAACAGGAAGAAAGCGATCCAGGCCAGGTTCAGGCGCGTCCAGATGGCATCAGGCAGGGTCAGGGCGTGGCCCATGATGCGCTTGATCAGCACCCGGTCGCCGATGAGATGGCTGCCGGCAAAGCCCAGGGCAAACAGCCAGTTCACGACGGGCGCTTTCCATTTGAGGAAGGTTTCGCTGTGGAAGGTCAGGGTCAGGCCACCGAACACCAGGCAGGCGATCAGCGTCAGCCACTGGCCTTTCTCCAGCTTGCGCTGACGCAGGAACAGAGCGCCGTACACGACCAGCGAGCTGATGATCAGCATGGCTGTGGCGCTGTAGATGCCGCCAAATTCGAAGTGATGGCCGGCGACTTCCATGGGGCGCGGGTCGAGCTTGTAGACGATGAAGAACAGCAGCAGCGGGATGAAATCGATGAATTGTTTCACAATGGCAGCCAGAATCGGGATGTGACGGCATAATAACAAACATCGATTCCAGCGAAAGCGCTCCTCCATGAATGTTGATCTGCACTGTCACAGCACGGCCTCCGACGGCGCCCTGTCGCCTTCCGTACTGGTTGCCCGGGCCCATGAACACGGGGTGCAAGCACTGGCGCTGACCGACCATGACACCCTCGAGGGCCTGGCCGAAGCGCGCCAGGCCTGCGCTGACCTGGGGATGCACTGGGTTAGCGGGGTGGAGCTGTCTTGCACGTGGGGCGGCGCGACCATCCATGTGCTGGGCTATGACTTCCCGCTCGACGCACCGCCGTTGCTGGCGGCAATCCAAGCGTTGCACCGCGGCCGCTGGCTGCGTGCCGAAGAAATCGACAAACGGCTGGCGGCCAAGGGCATGCCCGGCACGCTTGAAGGCGCGCGCGCCGTGCAACACGAACTGGGTGACAGCGGCAACGCCCCGGCGCGGCCGCATTTTGCCGAATATCTGGTGCGTGCCGGCCACGTCAAGGACCGTGGCGAAGCGTTTCGCAAGTGGCTGGGCGCCGGCAAGCTGGGCGACGTCAAGCAGCACTGGCCGACGCTCGACGAAACCGTTGCCACGCTGAGGCAGTCCAACGCCTGGGTGAGCCTGGCGCACCCCATGCACTACGACCTGACCCGCAGCAAGCGCAGGCGGCTGATTGCCGACTATATTCAGGCAGGAGGGCAGGCGCTTGAAGTGGTCAACGGGATGATGCCTGCCGAGCAAGTGGGCACCATGTCCATCCTTGCCCGTGAGTTCGGCCTGCTGGCAAGCGCTGGCAGTGACTTCCACGGCCCCGGCACCTGGGGCGAGATCGGTGCCTATCGGCCTTTGCCCGAGGATCTGCCACCTTTGTGGCGTCGATTCAGCCATGAACAGCCTTTGGCGCTATGAACAGGACGACTACGTGAGCCAATTTTTCCAGATTCATCCGGAGAACCCACAGGCGCGCCTGATAAAACAGGCCGTCGAGATCATCCGCAAGGGGGGCGTGGTGGTGTATCCGACGGATTCGGCCTATGCGCTGGGTTGCCAGATAGGCGACAAATCGGCAATCGAGCGGGTGCGGCGCCTGCGCGGGCTGGACAAGTCGCACAACTTCACCCTGATGTGCTGCGACATGTCGCAACTGGGGTTGTATGCCAAGGTCGATACCGGCACCTTCCGCTTGCTGAAGGCGCATGTGCCGGGGCCTTACACCTTCATTCTCAACGGCACGCGTGAAGTGCCGCGCCTGCTGTTGCACGATAAGCGTCGCACCATCGGGCTGCGTGTGCCGGACCACGCCATCACCTTGGCCTTGCTGGCCGAGTTGGGCGAGCCACTGATGAGCGTAAGCCTGATCCTGCCGGGTGACAGCGAGCCGATGACCGACCCTTACGAGATCCGTGAACGGCTGGAGCACCATGTCGACCTGGTGATCGATGGCGGGTTCGGCGACCTCAAGGCGTCGACCATCATCGACCTCTCCGGCGACGAACCGGAACTGATCCGCGAAGGTTGTGGCGACCCCACGCCATTCCTGGTCAACGCGTGAGCCAGCTGGAAGCGCCTGAGGCGCCGGCCGAACGGGTCGAGGAGCCTCGGCAACTGCAGTTGGCGCTGGTCTATGGCGAAGCCCTGACCGAGCTGCCGCTGGACTTGTACATCCCGCCGGACGCCCTTGAAGTCATCCTCGAAGCTTTCGAAGGCCCGCTGGACCTTTTGCTGTACCTGATCCGCAAGCAGAACATTGACATTCTCGACATCCCTGTCGCCGAGATCACCCGGCAGTACATGGGCTATGTAGAGCTGATGAAAAGCGTGCGCCTTGAGCTGGCCGCCGAATACCTGGTGATGGCTGCCATGCTTGCCGAGATCAAGTCGCGCATGCTGCTGCCGCGCTCCGCCGACGTCGAGGAGGAGGAGGGTGACCCACGCGCCGAGCTGATCCGCCGCCTGCAGGAGTACGAGCGTTTCAAGGCCGCCGCCGAGGGCATCGACGAACTGCCACGGGTCGGACGCGAGGTGGTGGTACCGCGCCTGGAGGCGCCGCAGGCCAAGGTACGCAAGCTGTTGCCTCAGGTCAGCCTGGAAGAGCTGCTGGTGTCCATGGCCGAGGTGATGCGCCGCAACGACCTGTTCGAAAGCCATCAGATCACCCGTGAGACCTTGTCCACCCGCGAGCGCATGAGCCAGGTGCTGGAGCGCCTCAAGGGCGGTGCCTTTGTGCCGTTCATCGCGCTGTTTGCTGCCGAGGAGGGCAAGCTCGGTGTGGTGGTGACCTTCATGGCCATTCTCGAACTGGTGAAGGAATCGCTGATCGAACTTGTGCAGAATGAACCTTTCGCCGCCATTCACGTGCGGCTTCGCCCGGCGCCAGTTGAAGAACCCGATGAACCTGAATGAACCCCGCGACCTGGCGTCGCTGATCGAAGCCTTCTTGCTCGCTTCGGGCAAGCCGCAATCCCTGGAACGCCTGTACGAGCTGTTCGAGGAAGCCGAGCGCCCTGAGCCCAAGGTGTTCAGGCGGGCCCTGGAGTTGCTGGGCAAGTCGTGCGATGGCCGTGCCTTCGAGCTCAAGGAGGTGGCCAGCGGCTATCGCCTGCAGATCCGCGAGGCGTATGCCCCTTGGGTCGGGCGCCTGTGGGAAGAGCGCCCGCAGCGCTATTCGCGGGCGCTGCTTGAGACGCTGGCCCTGATTGCCTACCGCCAGCCGATCACCCGTGGTGAAATCGAGGACGTGCGGGGCGTTGCGGTGAACAGCAATATCATCAAGACCATGATGGAGCGCGAGTGGATTCGCGTGGTCGGCTACCGCGAAGTGCCCGGCCGGCCGGCGATGTTCGCCACCACCAAGGCGTTTCTCGACCATTTCAACCTCAAGAGCCTTGAGGACCTGCCGGCATTGGCCGAGCTGCGCGAAATGGAACCAGAGCCGCAACTCGACCCGGATGATGCGCCGGTGCCTGCGCACCTGCAGGCGTTGGCGGATGCCAGCCTTGGGGAGGAGGAGGTTGGTGAGCCGAAAGAGGAGACCAGCTTCCGTAGCCTGTTGGTGGAGCTGGATGCCATGGAAGACGGTTTGAAAACCGATTTTGATGATTTGCGGGGAGAAGAGCCTGAGCCTTCGGTGGAGGAAGAGAACAAGGCACAACCCTGATTGATCTGCTGCCTGCGCTGGCCTCTTCGCGGGCAAGCCCGCTCCCACAGGGGGATCACAGCTCCTGAAGGTTGCGTGTACCTGTAGGCGGGCTTGCCCGCGAAGAGGCCAGCACAAAGCCCACTGGGCAGAAAATCATACCCAGCCCAACAAAACCCTCTACCCTCCAGTGCGTTCGCCTGATGAACCGCGTATGATGCGCGGCCTTTTGGCACGTTCGTCGCCAGAACCCTGTTTTCATTCCTACACCGGGAGGTGCCCAGATGAGTGAGCAAGACCTGAAAGAAACCGAAATCACCCCGCCATCCGGCGAAAAGCTGCAGAAAGTGCTGGCGCGCATTGGCGTGGGCTCGCGGCGTGATGTCGAGGCCTGGATCAGCCAGGGTCGCATCAAGGTCAACGGCGTCGAGGCCACCCTTGGCCAGCGCGTCGACCTGCACGACGCCATTGCCGTGGACGGCAAGCTGATCAAGCGCGAGGAGGCCGCCGAGGCCACCCGCCGGGTGATCATGTACAACAAGCCCGACGGCGAAATCTGCACTCGGGACGACCCGGAAGGCCGCCCGACCGTGTTCGACCGTTTGCCACGGCCGAAAGAAGGCCGCTGGATCAACATCGGCCGCCTCGACATCAACACCACTGGCTTGCTGCTGTTCACCACCGACGGTGAGCTGGCCAACCGCCTGATGCACCCGTCCTACGAGATGGACCGTGAGTACGCGGTACGTGTGCGTGGTGAAGTCGACGACGAGATGATCGAGCGCCTGAAAGCCGGCGTAATGCTGGAAGATGGCCCGGCCAAATTCACCGACATCCAGAAGGCCCCGGGTGGCGAAGGCTTCAACCACTGGTACCACTGCGTGGTGATGGAAGGACGTAACCGTGAGGTGCGCCGCCTGTGGGAATCCCAGGGCATGGTAGTCAGCCGCCTGAAGCGTGTGCGTTTTGGCCCGGTGTTCCTCAATTCCGACCTGCCGATGGGCCGCTGGCGCGAAATGACCCAGGGCGAAATCGACATCCTCGCCGCCGAAGTCGGCCTGCAGCCGGTCGCGCTGCCAGCCATGAAGCTCAAGGCCAAGGACAAGATGGAGCGCCTGCAGCGCAAGTCGACCCGCCCGCTGGGCCGTGGCGAGCGCGTGCGCAACCTGCGCCCGGCACACGAAGGTGCCGCCACTGGCGAACGTCCGGCGCGTCAGCCGCGTGAAGAAGCTCCACGTAAAACCAACCGTGGCAGCACGGTGGCTGAGCGCCCGAGCGAGATGCGCAAGCGTCCAGGCAAGGCTGATGGTGACAAGCCAGCAGGCCGTGGCCGCGGCAAGCCGCGTGGCTGATAAGCCAGTGTGACAATCAAGGAACCAGCCTTCGGGCTGGTTTTTTATGCCTGCGAGAATCCGGCCAAGCGGCCCAAGATATTGAACAAAAAGAATTTTCCGGACGACTGGCAAGTTCTTGAACCGTCATGTAAAGAAATTTGTACAAATATGGCCGTTTTCAGTCCGCATTTCAGATCAAGCCCGATCGTGTAAACAAACCTTGCCGGCGTTCATGCACCAAAGCCGTCGCCATGGCGCCAGCCACCCTTGCCCAAACCCCCGTCCTCACGGTGTTATAGCCGCCATTGCCTTGTGCAGGAGCCCGCCCACCGAGCCGGGCTGACAAAACAACAAATGGAGGCGCCATGTACGCCGATCACTCCGCCTTTGAAGGCCTGTACCACAGGAACGCTGCGTTTTTTCCCGAGGAAACGATGCAACGCGTTGACGCCTGCGCGTTTGCAGGGGTATACAGTGCGCCGCGTTTTACCTGTGACTCTCTTGCGTACCGCGCACTCTTGATCACGCCTGGTTGACCCGCTCCGGCGGCACCTGAGGTCAAGAAACCCAAGGTAACCACCTTGCCCATTCCGCTGCGCCACGAGCGCGGTGGGTCCGATTCCGTCACAGATAAAAACAATGCAGGTGACTTCGTTCATGAGTGGACAAAACATGCATTCAGGCGAGCTAAAGCGGGGCCTGAAGAACCGCCATATCCAGTTGATCGCCCTCGGCGGTGCGATTGGTACCGGCCTGTTCCTCGGCTCGGCAGGCGTGATGAAATCCGCCGGCCCGTCGATGATCCTTGGCTACGCCATCTGCGGCTTCATCGCCTTCATGATCATGCGCCAGCTGGGTGAAATGATCGTCGAAGAGCCGGTGGCCGGCTCGTTCAGCCATTTCGCCCACAGCTACTGGGGTGGTTTCGCCGGCTTCCTGTCGGGTTGGAACTGCTGGGTGCTGTATATCCTGGTGGGTATGTCGGAGCTTTCGGCGGTCGGCAAGTATGTCCACTACTGGTGGCCGGAGATCCCCACCTGGGTCACGGCGGCAGCCTTCTTCGTGCTGATCAACGCCATCAACCTGATGAACGTGAAGTTCTTCGGTGAAGCCGAATTCTGGTTCGCCATCATCAAAGTGGTCGCCATCGTCAGCATGATCGGCCTGGGTGCCTACCTGCTGACCAGCGGCAGCGGCGGCCCTGAAGCCACCGTGGCCAACCTGTGGTCACACGGCGGCTTCTTCCCCAATGGCGTCAGCGGGCTGGTAATGGCCTTGGCTTTCATCATGTTTTCCTTTGGTGGCCTGGAAATGCTTGGCTTCACCGCCGCCGAGGCGGACAAGCCAAAGACTGTGATCCCCAAAGCGATCAACCAGGTCATCTACCGCATCCTGATCTTCTACGTCGGTGCCCTGGTGGTGCTGCTGTCGCTGACCCCGTGGGACACCCTGGTCGCCAGCATCGACGCCTCGGGCGGCAGCTATGGCAGCAGCCCGTTCGTGCAAGTGTTCTCGCTGCTGGGCAGTGACGTGGCTGCCAACCTGCTGAACTTCGTGGTGCTGACTGCGGCGCTATCGGTGTACAACAGCGGCACCTACTGCAACGCCCGCATGCTGCTGGGTATGGCCGAGCAGGGCGATGCCCCGGCGTCGCTGGCCAAGGTCGACAAGCGTGGCGTGCCAGTGCGTTCGATCCTGGTGTCGGCAGCCGTGACCTTCGTCGCCGTGCTGCTGAACTACCTGATGCCGCAAAACGCGCTGGAACTGCTGATGTCGCTGGTTGTGGCCACCCTGGTGATCAACTGGGCGATGATCAGCTACTCGCACCTGAAGTTCCGTCAGCACCTCGACCGTACCGGCCAGAAGCCGCTGTTCAAGGCGCTCTGGTACCCGTACGGCAACTATGTGGTGCTGGCCTTCGTGGTGCTGATTCTGGGCATCATGCTGATGATCCCGGGCATCCAGGTGTCGGTGTATGCGATCCCGGTGTGGCTGCTTGCGATGTTCGTGGTGTACATCTTCAAGTCTCGTCGCCGGGTCAATGCGGGCGGTGCTGTTGAGACTGTCGCCAAGTAAGGCGCCATAAGTGGTAGGCGAAAACCCGGAGTCAGGTGACTGGCTTCGGGTTTTTTGTTGCCTGTGCGGGCCTGTTCGCGGGTGAACCCGCTCCTACGACGACCTGGTATGCCTGAGGCTTGCGTAACCCTTGTAGGAGCGGGTTTACCCGCGAATACGGTAGCGGCGGCAACGGTGAGCGGCGGGTGGAGATTGGCCAGCAGGCCCGGCCCTTTCGCGGGTGAACCCGCTCCAACAGCGTTGTCCTCAGGTCAGGTGACCCCGCCAAAAATCAGATCTGCTCCAGCAACCACCCTCTGAATGCCCGCAACGATGGCAGCGCCTCATTCCTCGGCGGGTAGATCAGGTAATAACTGCGCTGGCTGGCAAACGCTACGCCCGGGCTGTACAGCTCTCCCTTGGCCAATTCCTCCTCCACCAATATGCGCGGTACCAGCCCGATTCCGATCCCGGCACGTACCGCCTGGATCAGGTGCGAGGTCAGCTCGAAGCTAGGCCCCAACCGCATCGCCCGATGCGGCAGGCCATGATGGGTAAACCACTCGCCCCACGCATGCGGGTTGTTGGCCACATTCAGCAGCACCTCTTCGCTGATCCTGGCCGGGCTCCAGCCCTGGCTGTCGGCACCGGCTTCCGGCGGCAAGATCACCACCAGTTCCTCGGCATGCAGGCGATGGCAGACAAGCCCCGGCAAGTCGTGGCTGGCCACGCCGATGGCGGCATCGATTTCGCTGGTGTCGAAGTTGATGGTTTCAATGCGTGAATGAATATGCACCAGCATGCCCGGGTGAGCGCTGTAGAACGCATGCAGCCTCGGCAACAGCCATTTCGAGCCGAATGTTGGCAGGGTAGCCAGGCGCAAGGTGCCCACCCCCGATTGATAGGCCAGTGCCTGCAAAGTGGCGCTGCGGATGCGCCCCAGTGCCTCGCTGAGTTCGCGCTGGTACAGGCGGCCGACATCGGTCAGCTGCACCTGGCGCCCCTCGCGACGGAACAGGGTCAGGCCCAACTGCTGCTCCAGGGCCTGTACCTGGCGGCTGACCGCGCTTTGGGTCAGCGACAGTTCGGCGGCGGCGCGGGTGTAGCTTTCATGCCGGGCGGCGGCCTCGAAAGCCAGCAGCAGTGACATGGATGGGGTCAGGTGGCGGTAATTCATTCATAAAAGTCATTGATAGCGGCAGGATTATCCGTTTGCCCCTGACGCGAAACTACAGGAACATTGGCCTATACGTCATCCCGGCATGGCTGAATCCATGCCGGGGCGACAGGTATCCCGTGATCTAGCCAATATCAAGAGGCCATCCTTCGATGATCGCCCAGCTGTCCACCGTTGCACCGAGCGCCAATTACCCCGAATTCCTCGAAGCCCTGCGCAACAGCGGCTTCCGTGGCCAGATCAGTGCCGACTACGCAACCCGCACGGTACTGGCCACCGACAACTCGATCTACCAGCGTTTGCCGCAGGCGGCGGTGTTCCCGCTGGATGCCGACGATGTGGCGCGGGTCGCCACGCTGATGGGCGAGCCGCGCTTCCAGCAGGTCAAGCTGACCCCGCGCGGTGGTGGCACCGGCACCAACGGCCAGTCGCTGACCGACGGTATCGTCGTCGACCTGTCGCGACACATGAACAACATTCTCGAAATCAACGTGGAAGAGCGCTGGGTGCGGGTACAGGCCGGTACGGTCAAGGACCAGCTCAATGCTGCGCTCAAGCCGCACGGGCTGTTCTTCGCCCCTGAGCTGTCCACCTCCAACCGCGCCACGGTCGGCGGCATGATCAACACGGATGCCAGTGGCCAGGGCAGCTGCACCTACGGTAAAACCCGCGACCACGTGCTGGAGCTGCACAGCGTGCTGCTCGGTGGCGAGCGCCTGCATAGCCTGCCGATCGACGATGCTACGCTGGAACAGGCCTGCGCCGCGCCGGGCCGGGTCGGCGAGGTGTACCGCATGGCCCGGGAAATTCAGGAAACCCAGGCCGAACTGATTGAAACCACCTTCCCCAAGCTCAACCGTTGCCTGACCGGCTACGACCTGGCGCACCTGCGCGACGAGCAGGGCCGCTTCAACCTCAACAGCGTGTTGTGCGGCGCCGAGGGCTCGCTGGGGTATGTGGTCGAAGCCAAGCTCAACGTGCTGCCGATTCCCAAGTATGCGGTGCTGGTCAATGTGCGCTACACCAGCTTCATGGATGCGCTGCGTGATGCCAACGCGCTGATGGCGCACAAGCCGCTGTCGATCGAGACGGTCGACTCCAAGGTGCTGATGCTGGCGATGAAAGACATCGTCTGGCACAGCGTTGCCGAGTACTTCCCGGCGGACCCCGAGCGCCCCACGCTGGGCATCAACCTGGTGGAGTTCTGCGGCGACGAACCGGCCGAGGTCAACGCCAAGGTGCAGGCGTTCATCCAGCACCTGCAAAGCGACACCAGCGTCGAACGCCTGGGCCACACCTTGGCCGAAGGCGCCGAGGCAGTCACCCGCGTCTATACCATGCGCAAGCGTTCGGTGGGCCTGCTGGGCAACGTCGAAGGCGAAGTGCGCCCGCAGCCGTTCGTGGAAGACACCGCAGTGCCGCCAGAGCAGTTGGCCGACTACATCGCCGATTTCCGCGCACTGCTCGATGGCTACGGCCTGGCCTACGGCATGTTTGGCCACGTCGATGCCGGCGTGCTGCACGTGCGCCCGGCACTGGACATGAAAGACCCGGCGCAGGCTGCGCTGGTCAAGCCGATCTCCGACGCCGTTGCCGCGCTGACCAAGCGTTATGGCGGCCTGTTGTGGGGTGAGCACGGTAAGGGCCTGCGCTCGGAATACGTGCCCGAGTACTTCGGCGAGCTGTACCCGGCATTGCAGCGCCTGAAGGGCGCCTTTGACCCGCACAACCAGCTCAACCCGGGCAAGATCTGCACACCGCCGGGCAGCGCCGAGGGCCTGACCCCGGTCGATGGCGTGACCCTGCGCGGCGACCTTGACCGTACCATTGACGAGCGCGTATGGCAGGACTTCCCCAGCGCCGTGCACTGCAACGGCAATGGCGCCTGTTACAACTATGACCCCAACGACGCCATGTGCCCGTCGTGGAAGGTTACCCGCGAACGCCAGCATTCGCCCAAGGGCCGCGCCTCGCTGATGCGCGAGTGGCTGCGCCTGCAGGGCGAGGCGAACATCGATGTGCTGGCTGCGGCGCGCAACAAGGTGTCCTGGCTCAAGGGCCTGCCGGCGCGTCTGCGCAACAACCGCGCGCGCAAACAGGGCCAGGAAGACTTCTCCCATGAAGTGTATGACGCCATGGCCGGCTGCCTGGCGTGCAAGTCGTGCGCCGGGCAGTGCCCGATCAAGGTCAATGTGCCGGACTTCCGCTCGCGCTTCCTCGAGCTGTACCACGGTCGCTACCAGCGCCCGCTGCGTGACTACCTGATCGGCTCGCTCGAGTTCACCATCCCCTACCTGGCGCACGCGCCGGGGCTGTACAACGCAGTGATGGGCTCGAAGTGGGTGAGCCAGCTGCTGGCCGACAAGGTGGGCATGGTCGACAGCCCGCTGATCAGCCGCTTCAACTTCCAGGCTACCCTGACCCGTTGCCGCGTCGGCGTGGCCTCGGTGCCGGCCCTGCGCGAGCTGACCCCGGCCCAGCGCGAGCGCAGCATCGTGCTGGTGCAGGACGCCTTCACCCGCTACTTCGAAACGCCGCTGCTGTCGGCCTTCATCGACCTGGCCCACCGCCTGGGCCACCGGGTATTCCTGGCACCGTACAGCGCCAACGGCAAGCCGTTGCACGTACAGGGTTTCCTTGGTGCGTTCGCCAAGGCGGCGATCCGCAACGCCACGCAGCTCAAGGCCCTGGCCGATTGCGGTGTGCCGCTGGTGGGGCTGGACCCGGCGATGACGCTGGTGTATCGCCAGGAGTATCAGAAAGTGCCAGGCCTGGAGGGTTGCCCGAAGGTGCTGCTGCCGCAGGAATGGCTGATGGATGTGCTGCCCGAGCAGGCGCCGACCGCACCGGGCAGTTTCCGCCTGATGGCGCACTGCACCGAGAAGACCAACGTGCCGGCCAGCACCCGGCAGTGGGAGCAGGTGTTCGCCCGTCTGGGGCTGAAGCTGGTGACCGAGGCCACGGGTTGCTGCGGTATGTCCGGTACCTATGGGCACGAAGCCCGCAACCAGGAAACGTCTCGGGTCATATTCGAGCAGAGCTGGGCGACCAAGCTGGACAAGGAAGGGGAGCCGCTGGCGACCGGTTATTCGTGCCGTAGCCAGGTCAAGCGCATGACCGAGCGAAAGATGCGTCACCCGCTTGAGGTGGTGTTGCAGTACGCTCAGCGCTAAGGTTCTGGGCCTTTGGGGGCTGCTTTGCAGCCCTTCGCGGGTGAACCCGCTCCTACGGGGGATCGTGCACGCCAGGCTGGCGCGTCAACCCTGCAGGGGCGGGGTTACCCGCGAAGAGGCCGGCGCCGGCAATAGCGCTTTCAGGCTTCTGTTGTACGGTCCCTGCCACGGCGCGCCTGGCGGTACAAATAGAAGCTCAACACCAATCCGCACGCTGCCGCCGCCGCCGCGAACAGAAACATCGAAGCAAAGCCGAACCCCGCCGCCACCGCACCGACCAATGGCCCGGTCACCCCCAGTGACAAGTCGATGAACAGCGAATAAGCCCCCACCGCCGCCCCGCGGTTAGCTGCCGACACTTGGTTCACTGCCTCCACGCCCAATGCCGGAAACACCAGGGAGAAACCAAACCCGCTCAGTGCAGCCCCCGCCAAGGCCAGTTCGGCGTTGGGTGCCAGCCACAGCATCAACAGCCCGAGCGTTTCCACCGACAGGCAGGCGATCGCCACCCTGAAACCACCGATGCGGTTGATCAGGTTACCAAAGAGCAGCCGTGCGCTGATGAAACTGGCGCCGAACAGGCTCAGGGTCAGCGCCGCATTGGCCCAGCCACGGCTTGCGTAGTACAGGGTGATGAAGGTGGCGATGGTGCCAAAGCCGATCGAGCCCAGGGCAAGCCCCGAGCCATGCGGGAATACCTTGCCCAGCACCCGCAGGAACGGCAGGCGTACACCGCTGACGATGGGGGCGGCTTGCTTGGGCCAGGCCAGCAGCATACCGAGTACGCACAGCAGGATGATGCTCACACCCATGCTCCACAGCCCGAGGCCCTTGACCATCAGCACGCCCAGCGGGGCGCCGATGGCCAGCGCACCATAGCTGGCGATGCCGTTCCAGGAGATGACCTTGGCCGTGTTCGCGGCACCCACCCGGCCAATGCCCCAGCCGATCGCGCCAGAGCCAACCAGGCTTTCGGCGCTACCCAGCACCAGGCGGCCGACCAGCAGGCAGGTCAGGCTCAGCCAAGGCAGGTGGGTGAGGAAGGCGCAGGCCAGCATGAATACCCCGCTGAGCCCGCAGCCGGCCAGGCCATACATGACCGCCTTCTTGCTGCCGTGGTTATCGATGATGCGGCTGGCGCCAGGGCGGCTGAGCAGTGTCGCGAGGTACTGCACGCTGATCACCAGGCCGGCGACCACGGCACTGAACCCCAGGTCGTTGTGCACATAGCCGGGCAACACGGCCAGTGGGATGCCGATGTTCAGGTAGCCGATGAAGGTGAACAGGACGATGGAGACGACTTGCCCAGTGACGGCAAGGGACGTGGGGCTGCGAACTGGCATTGGGGATCCGTTGCTGCGGTAAGGATGGCGGTGTGTGCCGCCATCTTAACCACAGCAAGGGTGTTTGCGGGCGAAGCTGTCAGCCTGTAGTCAGTTGGTGTATTCGAGCATCCAGGTCACACTGAACTCGGCTTGCGGGTAATCCAGCCGCAAGCGCGGCAGGACGAAGCCACCACAGGAGCGACAAGAGTCGAGCAGTGTGAAGACTTCGATACGCTCGACCTCCGTGTGGCGGTGAAGCAGCCTGCGGTTCAGCGCGCTGGCGATGTGCCGTTCGGCATCGAGATGTCGCTTATGGACGCGTGTCCACAGGAAATCTGCGCGCCGCAGGGTGGGCAGCTCGGTAAACCGCGGGTCTGGCGGGAAAAACTGGTTAACCTGACGTGCATCGACATAGTCCACAGCCGGTGTGAGGCGGGGCGTCGGGATGATATGCAATGCGCGTCGGCCAGGGCTGCCTGACAGGGCGAAGAACACCACGCGGCTATGGTCCTTCAGCGTGACGCTGGCAAAGGCCAGGTTGACTGGGTAGAGGTGCTGACGCAGGGCGGCCATCGCGTTGTCGTCGAGCGACTGCGCACCTGCTGCCGGTGTGTAAGGGGTAGTGGCGCCGCGCGCAGGTAGCAGATCGTCCAGTACGCCAAGGATGTGTTGGCGGTCTGCGGCGCTGGTGCTGTGGAACTGCCTCCAGATCGGGATTATCTCCCGGTTCAACGCTACGATGCCGCGACTGGCGGGGCCCGCCAAAGCGTCCTGGGCCGTGCTCTGCGTGAGGATGTTGCGCGCGTAATCCGGGAGCAGGCGCGACTCCATGGCTTCGATGAACTGCAGGAATCGCGAGGGGTGGCGGAGCTGCCATGTTCGCCCTTGTTCTATCCAGTCGCGCAGCAATCTGGTCACGTTATCGACATCGCGCTGCAGGTTGGGGCGCTCGGCGACGATGCGGTAGGTTTCGCTGATTTCCAGGTACCGCTCGATGGCCTCGTGGTCGGTGATTCTCTCGAACTTGCGACGCAGCCCTCTGGGTGGATGTGGCAGCGAAGCTGGCAGTGCCGGGGCATCCAGCAGCTTTGTCTGCCACGCCCAGGGCTGATGGGGGGCGCCATAAAATACCCCCAGATCGGCCTCGACGATCAACCACTGCTCACCGCGCCAGTCGATCAATGCGCCGCGCAGGGTACGGCGGTCGGGAATGGTCCGCGCCAGCCCGCCCAGGCGCACGGGAGGGCAGTGCTCGGTAATCTGCCTGACTTGCTCGATCGGCATGTCCGCAGGCAAGCCAAAGCGTAGTTCAGGCGATGGGTCGACCACGATGCGCCTGTGGTACACGGGCGGCGAGATGATGCCAAGGCGTAACTGGGTTTCTCCGACGGGCAAGGCTTTCAATTGCCTGGGGTGATTAGGGGCGTGCACGACGACCTTGCCCTCGCGCACCATGACCTGCGCCCAGATGTCGAAGCGTGTGTGCTGCGGGCGGTAACGAATCGGTACCGGCTCGATCCGCACGGTTTGGAAGGCGTGACTGACGTGTTGTCCGAACACGGGTGTGCCCGCGTCATTGGGCAAGGGCGAGAAGCTCAGGGCCATTTGCGCTTCGCCGCCGGGGTAGGGCGGCGGCACCACGGTGGGCGGCTGGCCGAGTAGCGGCTCATGGGCAACCCGACGGACCAGCCCCGAGGTGTTCGGCGTTTGCAGGCGATAGGCGGCGCCGTGAATGATTGCATCGACCGTGGCATTGTCGCGGGGTATGAGCGTGGCGGTCCCAGGCAGCTCCCGTGGCAACGGACCATGGCTGTCGGGTACCTGGTCAAGTAGCAGGGCATCGGGCGTTTGGCCCGGCAGTACCCTTCGCTGCACCATGAGCTCCCGGGATTCGGGAACGACCGTTGTCAGTTCGGGCGCGCTGCGCCAGCGCTTGGGCGGGGTAATGCGCTCGCTGAAGTCTGGCGTGACGGGGATGCTGCTCCAGCGTCGGGCGGCACGTGCGGCGTTCAGGCGTGCGATGCTGGCACTTTGGCCCAGTACGCCGGGAAGCTTGGCCAATGGTTTGAAGGCCCGTCCACCGAGCGTGACTGCCGCGCCTTTCAGCGCGGCGATGTCCAGGACGCAAGCCAGTGCATCGCTGCCATCCTCTGGGTTCAGGCAACTCAAGCCTGGTATCAGGTTGGAAAACAACCGTTGCAAGTAGCGCCCAGTGCTCACGGACTGGCGCCTGGCCAGGAATTGTTCGTGCGGGGTAGCGCCTTTGCCCAGTGCATGCAAGGCATCCCGATTGCCCAAGGCGATATCGCTGGCGTAATGCCTGGCCAGTGAGTCGAGGCGATCTTGCGAAGGGGCGCTGAGCACTTGTCGCAAGGCGGGGAAGTCGGCAGCAAGCCACGGCAGTTGCGATTGGTTGTATTCGCTGTAGACCAGCGTCAATTGCTCGGCCAGGCGTGTCGGCGCTGTGCGGGCAATGAAGTGCGCTTGCCAGTGCAGCCGTTCGGGGAACAGCTCGTAAAGCCAATCGCCCTCGGTGCCAGGGGCATGTACGACGAAACCCTGGGTGGCCGTCTGCATGTGCCAGTCCGCTCTGGGGCTGGAGCCGTACTCAGGTCGGTTATGGGGGCCCACGTAGACCGGCCAGGTAACGGCGTAGGCGGTCCAGGGGCCGTCACGCAGGCGGTCCTTGATGTCTTCCGGCAGGTGGTTAAAACAGCGGTGCAGGATACCTTGATAGAGGATGATGGCACGCTGTTCCCAAGCGCCGAAGGCCACTTCATACCAGGCGGTCACGTTCGGTAAGCGGGGGTTGTTTCGGTAGCCTGCGCCATGGTCGAGGTACATCAGCAGGTGCTCTTGGCCGTCAGCATTACGCGACTCTGGCGCTATCCGGCTCTGGAGCAACTGACGACGCGCCTCCTCGAAGCGGTCGGGGAGATCGTTGAGGCTTTCAACGTCCCTGACCGCCAGGTAGCGGTGCAACGCCAATTGCCATTGCTGGTGCGACCAGGGCGGGGGGAGTTCGAATGATCCGCGCAAGGGTGCCCACACGGCCAGCGTCTGGCGCAGTGCTTCGTCGGGAACAGGGTCATCCTCTTGCAGGGCCTGGCGCGTGACCTGTTCTGCATTGTCGAAGGTCATCGGTTGCTGGCGGGCGCTGAGTATCAGGGCCCCCTGGCGGATGCTGGCCCAGCGCAGGTCGGGCTCAAGGCTGAAATCGGCCGGGTAGCCACTGAGCAGTAGTTCGGGGGCGAAGCGGCGCATCAACAGTTCACCGGCCAGTTGCGCAATCGCCGGGGTGCAGGCGAGGCGGATTTGCACGCTGTTGATCAGGTCGAGGCGGATCTCCTCCACGGGGAGCGTGGCATTGCCGGGGCTGAACAGATCGAAAGCCATGATCAGCCCCGGCTGGCGGTCATCGGGTGGGTACAACACATCGATCAAGGTTTGTTCGGCCAAGGCCAAGTGATCGGAGCTGGCGTCCCATTCTGCCGAGGCGGCCAGTTCGCCGGCCCATCGGGTGAACATGGATGAATGCAACAGGGCGTCGAGCGCTTGAGCTGCTGGCGCATTCAATGCCGGGCCTGGGAAAAACACCTTTCCATTTTGATCAGGGGTTACGCCAGCCTCCCGTTCGCGGGCAGTGGGCGGGCGGTAACGCCTGCCTTGTGCATAGACGGTGGCACCGAGAGCGTTGAACAGGTGTACGGCAAGGTGAACGCCGGCTGGAGGCTTCAGCAGGTGTCTGGCCAGCGTGGGGAGGTCCAGGTAGTTGTCCAGCATCAGTGGACGGGAAGGCGATCGTGGGGGCAGGGGGGTAGTTGGCAAACTGGGGTAGAGCAGCAAGGCGGCCGCTACGAAGCAGTCACGTTGGGTCAGGCACACCCGGCGGGCCCAGAGTGCCTGGGCAAGGCTGCAACTGGCGTAGGGCCATGGATAGGGCAGGCCTTCGCTCAACTCGGCGATCAGTGAGGCATCGGTTGCCGTGATCACGATATGGGCCAGTTTTGCCTGCAAGGTCGCCACCAGGTTCGCCTGCACTTTGCTGCCGGCGGGCCGTCGCAGCATGCGGTTGAAGTGCTCATGCGCTGGTTCACGGGCGAAAGCTTCGGCCAGCTGCTGGCGCAGGTCATGATCGCTCAGGTCGACGGGGAACAGGTCTGTGAAGCCCAGTGCCTGGTTGAAATGTTCGCGCAGTGATGTGGCCAGGTCCATTGGGCCGGACAGGTCGCTGTGCAGGCGCACGTTTTCGGCGTCCAGGGTGTTTATCCGGGTGAGTAGGTCGGCGGCGTCAGTAATGGATGACATGGCTCTGCCTCTTTGCGGTTGGAGGCACGAGTCTGTGTAGGGTAGGGGCGGGGTAGGGGGTAGTGGGTTGTTACAACGTTGATTTTAGACGGTGTGAAAACGTGATGACGGGGGTAGCCCGCAGGTCAGCCGTTTTCACACAGCCGGGGATGCGCAGTTATTCCTGGTCAGCGCTGGATTGATCGTCACCATCCTGCTCGGCGGCAGCTGCCGGTTCGGCGTGAACGGTCACGGATGGCTCTTCTGGGTTCAGGCTTGGGAAGGGAAGATTCGGGATTTCATGCATCTCGTCGTTCCTCGCAAGTGTGAGTGAAAAGTCTGCGCCAGGCGCGTTTGGAGCTTCAAAAAGCTGGGGCAGGATACACAAGTCTGGATGACAGTTTGGTTTTTTTCCTGGTCGTTTGTCGGTTTTGCGGGCGAACAACGCACATATGCCCCATGAAAAAAGGGGCCGCTGGCCCCTTTCTGGTGATTACTTTCGGCCTTCAGCCGTTTCCGCCACCTTGTCAGTGCGTGCGCACATGATGAAGTCGTTGCGGTGCAGGCCTTTGATCGAGTGGCTCCACCAGGTCACGGTGACCTTGCCCCATTCAGTAAGCAGCCCCGGGTGGTGGCCTTCGGCCTCGGCGATCTCGCCCACGGCATTGGTGAACGCCAGGGCGTGCTTGAAGTTCTTGAACAGGAACACGCGCTCCAGCTCCATGTGGCCGTCACGTACTTCGATGTTCCAGTCCGGGATTTCGCGGATCAGCTCGGCCAGCTCTTCGTCGGTGACTTTCGGTGCATCGGCGCGGCAGGCTTCGCAATGGGCTTGGTTCAAGGCATTCATGAGGTGTTTTCCGGTTCGAGTTGTTATCGGCAAGGTCGCTCAGGCAGCGACCTTGGGTGGAAACTTCGGTGCATGCAGACCCAGCTGCATGGCTTTATGGACCATGCCCATGATGTCTTCGTGGGCCAGGTCGAACAGGCGCTTCATGTTCGGCAGCACGAAATACACCGGTTGCAGAATGTCGATGCGGTAGGGCGTACGCATGGCCTCGATCGGGTCGAAGGCCTGGTGCTCGGGCTCGTCAGACAGACTGTAGACGGTCTCTTTCGGCGACGAGAGGATGCCACCACCATAGATTTTGCGGCCTTGCGCGGTTTCCATCAGGCCAAACTCGATGGTCATCCAGTACAAGCGCGCCAGGTACACACGTTGTTCCTTGGTCGCGGCCAGGCCGAGCTTGCCGTAGGTGTGGGTGAACTCGGCGAACCAGGGATTGGTCAGCAGCGGGCAGTGGCCGAAGATCTCGTGGAAGATATCCGGCTCTTGCAGGTAGTCCAGCTCTTCCGGGGTGCGGATAAAGGTGGCCACCGGAAAGCGCTTGCTCGCCAGCAGTTCGAAGAAGGTCTGGAAGGGGATCAGCGCCGGTACCCGGGCAACCTGCCAGCCGGTGGTGGCACCCAGCACCTTGTTGATCTCGCCCAGTTGCGGGATGCGGTCATGCGGCAACTTCAGCTGGTCGATGCCGTCCAGGTATTCCTGGCACGCACGGCCTTCGATCACTTTCAGCTGGCGGGTGATCAGGGTGTTCCACACCGCATGCTCTTGCTGCGGGTAATCGATAAAACCATGCGCATCGGGCTCGCGTGCCACGTATTGCGTCTGTTTCATGAGGCTCTCCTGGTGAGGGCTTTTCTTGTTATGTGCAGGGCATGCCTAAAGGAATATCCCTTCACCAGCGGTTTTGCACGGGGGCGGGCCTTGGCCGGGATGGGTGCTGATGTGGGTTTTCGTAACGATAATTTTACAAAACTCAGCAAGTGTCGGAAAATTCGAGGTATATGGCTGGTAGAAACCCTGTTTTTGTCAGCTTATCTTTACGACTTTTCTGCGCGGTGTTGAAAAACATCGGCGCTTCGAGAGCCCTCATGCGTATCAAAGTCCATTGCCAGAACCGCATTGGCATCCTGCGCGACATCCTCAACCTGCTGGTGGAGTATGGCATCAACGTGCTGCGCGGCGAGGTGGGCGGTGACCATGGCAACGCCATCTACCTGCACTGCCCGAACCTGATCAACCTGCAATTTCAGGCCCTGCGGCCGAAGTTCGAAGCGATTGCCGGGGTGTTCGGCGTCAAGCGTGTGGGCCTGATGCCCAGCGAACGCCGGCACATGGAGCTGAATGCGTTGCTGGGGGCGCTGGACTTCCCGGTGCTTTCGATCGACATGGGCGGCAGCATCGTTGCCGCCAACCGTGCAGCGGCGCAGTTGCTTGGCGTGCGGGTTGATGAGGTGCCGGGCATGCCGCTGGCGCGCTATGTCGAAGACTTCGACCTACCGGAGCTGGTGCGGGCCAACAAGTCGCGTATCAATGGCTTGCGCATCAAAGTCAAAGGTGATGTGTTCCTGGCCGATATCGCACCGCTGCAGTCCGAGCACGATGACAGCGAGGCGCTGGCCGGCGCGGTGCTTACCTTGCACCGCGCCGACCGGATCGGCGAGCGCATCTACAATGTGCGCAAGCAAGAGCTGCGCGGCTTCGACAGCATCTTCCAGAGCTCGCGGGTGATGGCTGCGGTGGTGCGTGAGGCGCGGCGCATGGCGCCGCTGGACGCACCGTTGCTGATCGAGGGCGAAACCGGTACCGGCAAGGAGTTGCTGGCGCGTGCCTGTCACCTGGCCAGCCCGCGTGGCCAGTCGCCGCTGATGGCCCTCAACTGCGCCGGGTTGCCCGAATCGATGGCCGAGACCGAACTGTTCGGTTACGGCCCTGGGGCATTTGAAGGGGCACGCGCCGAAGGCAAGCTGGGGCTGCTGGAGTTGACTGCGGGCGGCACGTTGTTTCTTGACGGGGTAGGGGAGATGAGCCCACGCCTGCAGGTAAAGCTGCTGCGCTTTTTGCAGGACGGCTGCTTCCGTCGGGTAGGTAGCGATGAAGAGGTCTACCTGGATGTGCGGGTGATTTGTGCAACCCAGGTGGACTTGTCCGAGTTGTGTGCCCGTGGCGAGTTTCGCCAGGACCTGTATCACCGCCTCAACGTACTGTCGCTGCACATTCCGCCTTTGCGCGAGTGCATGGATGGCCTGGAGGGGTTGGTGCAGCATTTTCTTGATCAGGCCAGCCGGCAGATTGGCTGCGCCATGCCGCGCCTGGCGCCGGCGGCAATGGACAAACTTGGGCAGTATCACTGGCCAGGTAATGTAAGGCAGTTGGAAAACGTTTTGTTCCAGGCGGTTTCGTTATGTGACGGCGGCGTGGTTAAAAGCGAGCATATTCGTTTGCCGGATTATGGCGTGCGGCAACCGTTGGGCGAGTTTTCGCTGGAAGGGGATCTTTCGCAGATAGTAGGGCGCTTTGAAAAGGCGGTGCTGGAAAGTTTGATGGGGGAGTTTCCCAGTAGTCGGGCTTTGGGCAAAAGACTGGGCGTTTCGCATACCACGATTGCCAACAAGTTGAGGGATTATTCGTTGGGCAAGTCGACTGATTAAATGACTGTAAGTTAATAGCCTGTTAATCGGGTGGTGAATGCTTCGCGGGTGAACCCGCTCCTGCAGGTGCCGCGCCGCATTCATGGTGTGCGTGGTGCTCGTAGGATCGGGTTCACCCGCGAAGGGGCCCGCAGGGCCCCCAATTCACAAGGTGTCAGCCGTTAGAGCAGCCGTTCCCCATCACACGGTATTCGAGAATGTGTCTCTGGCCCTTGGAGTCTTCATAGGTCATGCGGGCTGGCACGACTTCGCATACATTGGGCACTTCGCTCATGGAAATGACGCGGGCAATGTCCAGATGCTGCGAGTAACTGTACTGTTCAACCGGAATCTGCTCGGCATCTTTTGCTTCACCGGCCATCGCCGCGCCGCAAAGACTGCCAAGTACCAATACCAGTAAAGCTTTCATTTTCTATTTACCTGTCTAAGGTCGTGAGGGGGCACGCGGCGCTTATGGCGCCGCGAGTACAGCGAGTTTTAACTATCGGGATTAGAGGGAGATTAACGCTTGCCTTCGTGGGGGCTGTTACCAGTTGTTAATCGCCTTGCCGTTGCTGGCGAGGTGAATTTTATGGCGGTGGCCGATGCTGAAACAGTGGGTGTTTTGATAAAGTGTTTTGACAGAATCTGTAACAATCCTGTGCCAACCCCCTTGTTTTTTCTCCGACTGGGCTGTAATGCCTGCGCCAGAGCGCTTTGCTGGAACGGGTGTGCCAAATTACTACCAACGTCGAATGGCTTTTGTCGCTCTGGTACAGTTACAAACGGTTCCATACAAAAACAACTATTACACCGAGGTAACACAGATGAGTGCGGCTCCACTGTATCCCGTTCGTCCCGAGGTTGCGGCCACTACCCTGACCGACGAGGCCACCTACAAGGCCATGTACCAGCAATCGGTGATCAACCCGGACGGCTTCTGGCGCGAGCAGGCCCAGCGTATCGACTGGATCAAGCCGTTCACCAAGGTCAAGCAGACCTCCTTCGACGACCACCATGTCGATATCAAATGGTTCGCTGACGGCACTCTGAACGTTTCCTCCAACTGCCTGGACCGCCACCTTGAAGAGCGCGGTGACCAGTTGGCCATCATCTGGGAAGGTGACGACCCTTCCGAGCACCGCAACATCACCTACCGCGAGTTGCACGAGCAGGTCTGCAAGTTCGCCAACGCCCTGCGTGGCCAGGATGTGCATCGTGGTGACGTGGTCACCATCTACATGCCGATGATCCCTGAAGCTGTGGTCGCCATGCTGGCCTGTGCCCGCATTGGTGCGATTCACTCGGTGGTGTTCGGTGGCTTCTCGCCCGAGGCGCTGGCTGGTCGCATCATCGACTGCGAGTCCAAGGTGGTGATCACTGCCGATGAGGGCGTGCGTGGTGGTCGTCGTACTCCGCTCAAGGCCAACGTCGACCTGGCGCTGACCAACCCTGAAACCAGCAGCGTGCAGAAAATCATCGTGTGCAAGCGCACCGGTGGCGACATTGCCTGGCACCAGCACCGCGACATCTGGTACGAAGACCTGATGAAAGTGGCCTCCAGCCACTGCGCACCCAAAGAAATGGGTGCTGAAGAGGCGCTGTTCATCCTTTATACCTCCGGCTCCACCGGCAAACCGAAGGGCGTGCTGCACACCACAGGCGGTTACCTGGTTTACGCCGCGCTGACCCATGAACGCGTATTCGATTACCGCCCGGGCGAGGTGTACTGGTGCACGGCCGACGTCGGTTGGGTCACCGGCCACAGCTATATCGTCTACGGTCCGCTGGCCAATGGCGCCACCACCTTGCTGTTCGAGGGGGTGCCGAACTACCCGGACATTACCCGCGTATCGAAGATCGTCGACAAGCACAAGGTCAACATCCTCTACACAGCGCCAACTGCCATTCGCGCCATGATGGCGGAAGGGCAGGCAGCTGTTGAGGGCGCCGACAGTTCCAGCCTGCGCCTGCTGGGGTCGGTGGGTGAGCCGATCAACCCTGAGGCCTGGAACTGGTACTACAAGACCGTCGGCAAGGAGCGTTGCCCGATCGTCGATACCTGGTGGCAGACCGAGACCGGCGGCATCCTGATCAGTCCGCTGCCTGGCGCCACTGCCCTCAAGCCGGGTTCGGCGACCCGTCCGTTCTTCGGGGTGGTGCCGGCACTGGTCGATAACCTGGGCAACCTGATCGACGGTGCTGCCGAAGGAAACCTGGTAATCCTCGACTCCTGGCCGGGTCAGTCGCGTTCGCTGTACGGCGACCACGACCGTTTCGTCGACACCTACTTCAAGACCTTCCGTGGCATGTACTTCACCGGCGACGGTGCGCGCCGTGACGAGGATGGTTACTACTGGATTACCGGCCGTGTGGATGACGTGCTCAACGTGTCCGGCCACCGCATGGGGACTGCCGAGATCGAAAGCGCCATGGTCGCGCACTCGAAGGTTGCCGAGGCTGCAGTGGTTGGCGTGCCGCATGACATCAAAGGGCAGGGCATCTATGTGTATGTCACCCTCAATGCCGGCATCGAGGCCAGCGAGCAATTGCGCCTGGAACTGAAGAACTGGGTGCGCAAGGAGATCGGTCCGATTGCTTCGCCGGATGTGATCCAGTGGGCGCCGGGGCTGCCGAAGACCCGTTCGGGCAAGATCATGCGCCGCATCCTGCGCAAGATTGCCACCGGTGAATACGACGCGCTGGGCGATATCTCGACCTTGGCCGACCCGAGTGTGGTGCAGCACCTGATCGATACCCACAAGGCGATGAGCCTGGCTTCGGCCTAATTCCCTCGCCGGCAATACCCCCTGTAGGAGCGGGCTTGCCCGCGAATGCGTCAGTTCAGGCTAAGCTGTCTCCTGACCTCATGCATTCGCGGGCAAGCCCGCTTTTGCATTGTTACCCGACAATCATCGGTAACTGTTCTGTCACCGGCCCTGCACAGGTTCGGGGCGCGAGGAAACAATTCCGGCCCGTTTCAGTGCGTCGGGGTCGCCATTTTGTGCATCACGGCACGCTACACTTGCCGTCGTACAAGGCTTTGCCAATAATAGGCCCAGGAATTGCTAGGTCTATAGGTTCTATTTCTTGCGCCGTTGCATATTCTGCACTGGCTGTCAACATCGCTCGCGGCGGTTTCAGGCGCTTCTATAAGTAGTTGTCGCTTTGAAGAAATATCGACTACCGGGCTGTCGTTAAAATGCCACTCACTCGCTCGTGGTATGCGGCCTTGGTCGAACCCTGCGCGGCTCGCGTTGTACTCATTCGCATATCGGGCAGCCGTTACCTGCCTTGTATTGCCCCGTACCGATGGAGTTACCTGATGAAGAAGCTCGCACTGCTTGGCGCCCTGGCGCTGTCTGTGTTTTCCCTGGTGTCGCAGGCTGATGAAAAACCGCTGAAAATCGGTATCGAAGCTGCTTACCCACCCTTCGCCTTCAAGCAACCTGACGGCAGCATTGCCGGCTTTGACTACGATATCGGCAACGCCCTGTGCGAAGAGATGAAAACCAAGTGCACCTGGGTCGAGCAGGAATTCGACGGCCTGATCCCGGCGCTGAAGGTGCGCAAGATCGACGCTATCCTGTCGTCCATGTCGATCACCGATGACCGCAAGAAGTCGGTCGACTTCACCAAGCGCTACTACCTGACTCCGGCGCGCCTGGTCATGAAGGACGGCACTACCGTCAGCGACAGCCTCGATGAACTGAAAGGCAAGAAGATCGGCGTGCAGCGCGGCTCCATTCACGACCGCTTCGCCAAGGAAGTACTGGGTGCCAAAGGTGCCACCGTGGTGCCTTACGGTACCCAGAACGAAATCTACCTGGACGTCGCTGCGGGTCGTCTCGACGGCACCGTGGCTGACGCCACCCTGCTGGAAGACGGCTTCCTCAAGACTGATGCCGGCAAGGGCTTCGCGTTCGTAGGTCCGGCCTTCACCGATGCCAAGTACTTCGGTGACGGTATCGGTATCGCCGTACGCAAGGGTGACAAGGCGAATGTCGACCGCATCAACGCGGCTATCGACGCCATCCGTGCCAACGGCAAGTACAAAGAAATCGAGAGCAAGTACTTCAATTTCGACATCTACGGTCCAGACTCGAAGTAAGACGTCGGGTTTCACCTGTGCAATGGTGCAAACAGCAGAGGCTCTGAGGTTTGCACCATTTTTCATTCTCTAGGTCGAGGACCTCATCATGTTGAAAGGCTACGGGGCAGTCATCCTCGACGGGGCGTGGCTGACGCTGCAGCTCGCCCTGTCGTCGATGGCCCTGGCCATCGTGCTCGGCCTGATCGGTGTGGCGCTGCGTTTGTCGCCAGTGCGCTGGCTGGCCTGGCTGGGCGATCTGTATTCCACGGTGATTCGTGGTATTCCGGACCTGGTCCTGATCCTGCTGATCTTCTACGGCGGGCAGGACATCATCAACCGGGTGGCGCCGCTGCTCGGCTACGACGACTACATCGACCTGAACCCGCTGGTTGCGGGTATCGGTACGCTTGGCTTCATTTTTGGCGCCTACCTCTCGGAGACCTTCCGCGGGGCCTTCCTGGGTATTCCCAAGGGCCAGGCCGAGGCGGGCGTGGCGTATGGCATGAGCCCCCGCCAAGTGTTCTTCCGCATCCAGGTGCCGCAAATGATCCGCCTGGCCATACCGGGCTTCACCAACAACTGGCTGGTGCTGACCAAGGCTACTGCACTGATTTCGGTCGTCGGCCTGCAGGACATGATGTTCAAGGCCAAGCAGGCGGCTGACGCCACCCGCGAACCCTTCACCTTCTTCCTGGCAGTGGCGGCGCTGTACCTGGTGCTGACCAGTATCTCGCTGCTGGCCCTGAAGTATCTGGAACGCCGCTACTCGGTGGGCGTCAAGGTGGCTGAACTATGATTTTCGACTACAACGTCGTCTGGGAAGCGCTGCCGATGTACTTCGGCGGCCTGCTGACCACCCTGAAGCTGCTGGCGATTTCGCTTTTCTTCGGCCTGTTGGCGGCTGTGCCACTGGGCCTGATGCGAGTATCCAGGCAGCCGGTGGTCAACCTTGCTGCATGGCTGTACACCTACGTCATCCGTGGCACGCCGATGCTGGTGCAGCTGTTCCTGATCTACTACGGCCTGGCCCAGTTCGAAGCGGTGCGTGAGAGTATCTTCTGGCCGCTGCTGTCCAGTGCCACCTTCTGCGCCTGCCTGGCGTTCGGCATCAATACCAGTGCCTATACCGCCGAAATCATTGCCGGCAGCCTCAAGGCCACGCCGCATGGCGAGATCGAGGCCGCCAAGGCCATGGGCATGTCGCGCATGAAAATGTACCGCCGCATCCTGCTGCCATCGGCACTGCGTCGGGCACTGCCGCAGTACAGCAATGAAGTGATCATGATGCTGCAGACCACCAGCCTGGCGTCGATCGTTACCCTGATCGACATCACCGGTGCTGCGCGCACGGTCAATGCCCAGTACTACCTGCCTTTCGAGGCCTATATCACGGCGGGCGTGTTCTACCTGTGCCTGACCTTCATCCTGGTGCGCCTGTTCAAGATGGCCGAACGCCGCTGGCTCGGCTACCTGGCGCCGCGCAAGCACTGACCGCTTTGTGAGAATCGACAGCATGTACAAACTCGAAGTCCAAGACCTGCACAAGCGTTACGGCAGCCACGAAGTGCTCAAGGGCGTGTCGCTGGCGGCCAAGGCCGGCGACGTCATCAGCATCATCGGCTCCAGCGGTTCGGGCAAGTCGACCTTCCTGCGCTGCATCAACCTGCTGGAGCAGCCGCACGCCGGCAAGATCCTGCTCAACAACGAAGAGCTGAAGCTGGTCGCCGGCAAGGATGGCGCACTGAAGGCCGCCGACCCACGTCAATTGCAGCGCATGCGCTCACGCCTGTCGATGGTGTTCCAGCACTTCAACCTGTGGTCGCACATGACTGCGCTTGAGAACATCATCGAAGCGCCGGTGCACGTGCTGGGAGTGAACCGCAAGGAAGCCCTGGAGAAGGCCGAGCACTACCTGGCCAAGGTCGGCGTTGCCCACCGCAAGGATGCCTTCCCCGGGCATATGTCGGGTGGTGAGCAACAACGTGTGGCAATTGCCCGGGCATTGGCCATGGAGCCGGAGGTCATGCTGTTCGACGAGCCGACCTCGGCGCTTGACCCTGAGCTGGTGGGTGATGTGCTCAAGGTGATGCAGGCGCTGGCCCAGGAAGGTCGGACCATGGTGGTGGTGACCCACGAAATGGGCTTTGCTCGCGAGGTGTCCAACCAGTTGGTATTCCTGCACAAAGGCCTGGTGGAGGAAACCGGCTGCCCGCGTGAAGTGCTGGCCAACCCGCAGTCGGAGCGCCTGAAGCAGTTCCTCTCCGGCAGCCTGAAGTAAAAGCTGCATTTTTGCACCAGAATAGGGCATGCTGCGCGGCGAGCGCAGCCTGACCCGGCGCACAGACTCGAACGACCTCAGGTTTCGGACCGTACCCTATGACCACCCAGCGAATCGGTTTTCTCATCTGGCCCAGCACCAGGCCCTTGACCCTGGCGTTGGCCGAGGAAGTGTTGCTGGTGGCGCAGCGGGTGCATCCGGATGTGGTCTACGAGTTGGTCTTCCTGCAGGCTGAGCCTGCGCAGGAAGGCGCCTGGCGCCTGCCGGGCGAGCCGTGGCTCGGCCGCCTGGAGGGTTGCCACAAGCTGTTTCTGCTGGCCGACGAGCCGCCTGCGGCGATGGGGGCTGCCTTTTCAACGGCGCTCAAGCAACTGGCGCGCAGTGGCTGCCTGATCGGTGGCCTGTCGGCCGGGGTATATCCGCTGGCAATGCTGGGCCTGCTCGATGGTTACCGGGCAGCCGTGCACTGGCGCTGGCAGGATGACTTTGCCGAACGCTTCCCCAAGGTCATCGCCACCAGCCACCTGTTCGACTGGGATCGCGACCGTCTGACCGCCTGCGGTGGTATGGCCGTGACCGACCTGTTGCTGGCGGTGCTGGCGCGCGATCACGGGGCTGAGCTGGCTGGGGCTGTGTCGGAAGAGCTGGTGGTCGAGCGCATCCGCGAGGGTGGCGAGCGCCAGCGTATCCCGCTGCAGAACCGCCTGGGTTCGAGTCATCCCAAGCTGACTCAGGCGGTGTTGCTGATGGAAGCCAACATCGAAGAGCCGCTGACCACCGACGAGATTGCCCAGCATGTGTGTGTGTCGCGTCGGCAGTTGGAGCGTATCTTCAAACAGTACCTGAACCGCGTGCCCAGCCAGTACTACCTGGAGTTGCGGTTGAACAAGGCGCGGCAGATGCTGATGCAGACCAGCAAGTCGATCATCCAGATCGGGCTGTCCTGTGGTTTCTCCTCGGGGCCGCATTTTTCCAGTGCCTACCGCAACTTCTTTGGTGCCACGCCGCGGGAAGACCGTAATCAGCGACGCAGCAGCAGCCCGTTTGAGTTGAGCTCGGCGCCGGCTGAAAAGGGCTGAGATTTCGGGTGGGTTCGGGGTGTATGCCTTGGGGGTGGTATTGGGGCGCAAATCGAGCGCCGCCCACGCGGCGCTTCGCGGGTAAACCCGCTCCTACGTTCGTTTCGGGCGAGTTATGCCTGTGGCATTTGCGCGCGAACGCCTTGGCGCACACCTCGATATCCCGTCGAACAAACAAGGCGGTCGCGCGCGCCAGGCACAGGAGGGACTGGCCCGAAACGAACGTAGGAGCGGGTTTACCCGCGAAGCGCCGCGCGGGCGGCGCTCGATCTCCCCGTCAACACATCAACATCGCCGTACATCCTGCCCCCTCACAATCCTATGTGAACACCCGTACATCCTGTCCCCCTCACAATCCTGTGTGAACACCCGTACATCCCGCCCCCTCACAAACCTGTGTGAACACCCGTTCACCCAGCCCCCTCTCTCCCGTACACTGCGCGATTGCGACAGTGTTTGTCGCATTGCCGAAAGCCTTGTCAAAACTGGGTTTTGCGCTGTAACAAGTTGTCGCTTGGCCGCAAGGACAGGCGCGGATCAGTCCTTACAATCCCCCCATCGCTCGCCACTTCCAGGCCAGCGTTCCTCTTCAGGAGACTCAGATGTCCGTTGAGCAAGCCCCGGTGCAACGTGCCGATTTCGACCAGGTGATGGTCCCCAACTATTCTCCGGCGGCCTTCATTCCTGTGCGAGGCGAGGGTTCCCGTGTCTGGGACCAGTCGGGTCGCGAGCTGATCGATTTTGCCGGCGGCATCGCGGTCAATGCCCTGGGCCACTGCCATCCGGCACTGGTCAAGGCCCTGACTGAACAGGCCAACACCCTCTGGCACGTATCCAACGTGTTCACCAACGAGCCGGCCCTGCGCCTGGCCCACAAGCTGGTGGACGCCACTTTTGCCGATCGCGCGTTCTTCTGCAACTCCGGCGCCGAGGCCAACGAGGCCGCTTTCAAGCTGGCCCGTCGTGTGGCGCATGACCGCTTCGGTCCGCAAAAGCACGAAATCATCGCCACCGTGAACAGCTTCCACGGCCGCACCCTGTTTACCGTCAGCGTGGGTGGCCAGCCGAAGTACTCCGATGGCTTTGGCCCGAAGATCACCGGTATCAGCCATGTGCCGTACAACGACCTGGAAGCGTTGAAGGCACAGATTTCCGACAAGACCTGCGCCGTGGTGATCGAGCCGATCCAGGGCGAGAGCGGCGTGGTGCCGGCCGACAAGGCCTACCTGGAAGGCGCGCGCAAGTTGTGTGACGAGCACAACGCTCTGCTGATCTTCGACGAAGTGCAGACGGGCGTGGGCCGTACCGGCTCGCTGTATGCCTACCAGCACTACGGCGTGACCCCGGACATTCTGACCAGTGCCAAGAGCCTGGGCGGCGGCTTCCCGATTGGCGCCATGCTGACCACCACCGAGCTGGCCAAGCACCTGGCCGTTGGTACCCACGGCACCACTTATGGCGGCAACCCGCTGGGCTGCGCCGTTGCCTGCGCTGTGCTGGATGTGGTCAACACCCCGGAAACCCTGGCCGGTATCAAGGCAAAGCACGAGCGCTTCAAAACCCGCCTGGAGCAGATCGGACAGCAGTACGGCCTGTTCAGCCAGGTGCGTGGCGTTGGCTTGCTGCTGGGCTGCGTCTTGGCCGAGGCCTGGCAAGGCAAGGCCAAGGACGTGCTCAACGCTGCCGAGAAAGAAGGCGTGATGGTGCTGCAGGCCGGCCCGGACGTGGTCCGATTCGCGCCAAGTCTGGTGGTTGAAGACGCCGACATCGACGCAGGCCTGGATCGCTTCGAACGCGCTGTGGCCACACTGACCAAAGGCTGATCCGCCAGCGGTCCTTTCGCCGGCCCCGGCCCAGCCTCGGCACGAGGCTGAACCGGGCCGGCGATACCCGATTCCAGTGCAGGTGCCTGTGTGCCTGCCGTTTTTCCGTGCCGCCGTGAACGGCCCGTATTCCAAAGGAGTGACACCATGCTGGTGATGCGCCCCGCGCAAATGGCTGATCTGAACGACGTGCAGCGCATGGCTGCAGACAGCCCCATTGGTGTCACCTCGCTGCCGGACGACACTGCTCGTCTGGGCGACAAGATTGCCGCCTCTGAGACATCCTTCGCCGCCGAGGTCAGCTTTAACGGTGAAGAGAGTTACTTTTTCGTGCTTGAAGACAGTGAAACAGGCAAGTTGGCCGGCTGCTCGGCCATCGTCGCTTCGGCCGGGTACTCTGAGCCGTTCTACAGTTTTCGTAACGAAACATTCGTGCACGCCTCGCGTGAGCTGAAGATACACAACAAGATCCATGTGCTGTCGCTGTGTCACGATCTGACCGGCAACAGCCTGCTGACCAGCTTCTATGTGGCGCCGGAACTGGTGAACAGTGGCTGGGCTGAGCTCAATTCGCGCGGCCGACTGCTGTTCATGGCTGCGCACCCGGAGCGTTTCGCCGATTCAGTGGTGACCGAGATTGTCGGCTTCAGCGACGAGCAGGGTGAATCACCGTTCTGGGACGCCATCGGCCGCAACTTCTTCGACCTCAACTATGCCGACGCCGAGCGCCTGTGCGGCCTGAAGAGCCGTACCTTTCTCGCCGAGCTGATGCCGCATTACCCGATCTACGTGCCGTTGCTGCCAGACCTGGCGCAGGAAGCCATGGGCCAGGTACATCCGCGGGCACAGATCACCTTCGACATACTCATGCGCGAAGGCTTCGAGACCGAGCACTACATCGACATTTTCGACGGCGGCCCGACCCTGCATGCGCGCACCTCTGGCATTCGCTCGATCGCCCAGAGCCGGGTTGTACCGGTGAAGATCGAAGAGGCCCCGGTCAAAGGCGGGCGCCCGTACCTGGTGTGCAACGGCCTGTTGCAGGACTACCGCGCGGTGTTGCTGGACCTGGACTGGGTGCCTGGCAAACCGGTCAGCCTGAGCGTGGCTGCAGCCGACGCGCTGGGCGTGGGCGAGGGCGCCAGCGTGCGCCTGGTTGCGGTTTGAGGTCTGGCAACAGACGTTTCGGGATTGATGCGTTAGCAGAGTTTCGCGGCGGCCGATGCCGCCGCACAAGGAGATAGCATGATCGTTCGTCCTGTACGCAGCAGCGATTTGCCTGCGTTGATCGAATTGGCACGCAGCACCGGCACCACCGGGCTGACCACGCTGCCGGCCAACGAAGAGCGCCTGGGGCATCGCGTTGGTTGGGCGGAAAAAAGCTTTCGTGGCGAGGCTGAGCGTGGCGACACCGATTACCTGTTCGTGCTGGAAAACGACGAAGGTCTGGTGGTGGGCATCAGCGCCATCGCCGGCGCCGTCGGCCTGCGTGAGCCCTGGTACAACTATCGGGTCGGCCTGACGGTCAGCGCCTCGCAGGAGCTGAAGATCTACCGCGAAATCCCGACGCTGTTCCTGGCCAACGACCTGACTGGCAACTCCGAGCTGTGCTCGCTGTTCCTGCGCAGCGACCACCGCTCCGGCCTCAATGGCCGCCTGCTGTCGCGCGCGCGTATGCTGTTCATTGCCGAGTTCCCGGAGCTTTTCGGCAAGAAAATCATTGCCGAGATGCGCGGCATGTCTGACGAGCAGGGCCGTTCACCGTTCTGGGAAAGCCTGGGTCGTCATTTCTTCAAGATGGAGTTCAGCCAGGCCGACTACCTCACCGGCGTGGGCAACAAGTCGTTCATCGCCGAGCTGATGCCCAAGTTCCCGCTGTACACTTGCTTCCTGTCCGAGGCCGCGCGCAACGTGATCGGCCGCGTGCACAAAGACACCGAGCCGGCGTTGGCCATGCTCAAGCAGGAAGGCTTCAACTACCAGGGCTACGTCGACATCTTCGACGCCGGCCCGGCCATCGAATGTGACACTGCCAAGATCCGCGCCGTGCGCGAGAGCCAGACCCTGGTGCTGGCGATCGGTACGCCAGGCGATGACGCGACCCCTTTCATCATCCACAACCGCAAGCGCGACGACTGCCGTATCACTGCTGCACCTGCACGGTTGGCTGCCGGTACTCTGGTGGTCGACCCGTTGACCGCCAAGCGCTTGCGCATGGGCGTCGGCGACAATGTGCGTGCGGTGCCGCTGTCGGCCAGCCGGGAGGCCCAGTAAATGACCACGCATTACATCGCAGGCAGTTGGCAGGCCGGCCAGGGTGAAACCCTGCAGTCGCTCAATCCGGTGACACAGGCCGTGATCTGGCAAGGGCAGGGCGCTGACGCCAGCCAGGTCGACGCTGCCGTGCAGGCTGCGCGGCAGGCTTTCCCGGCCTGGGCGCAGTTGAGCCTGGAGGCACGTATCGATGTGCTGGAGAAGTTTGCCGCGCAGTTGAAAGTGCATGCCGAAGCCATGGCCCAGTGCATTGGCGAGGAAACCGGAAAGCCGCTGTGGGAATCTGCGACTGAAGTCACCAGCATGATCAACAAGGTGGCGATTTCGGTACAGAGCTACCGCGAGCGCACCGGCGAAAAGAGTGGCCCGCTGGCCGATGCCACGGCTGTGCTGCGGCACAAGCCTCACGGCGTCGTGGCGGTGTTCGGCCCCTACAACTTCCCCGGGCACCTGCCCAATGGCCATATCGTGCCGGCGCTGCTGGCAGGCAACTGCGTGGTGTTCAAACCCAGCGAGCTGACCCCCAAGGTCGCTGAGCTTACCGTTAACTGCTGGATTGCTGCCGGCCTGCCGGCGGGTGTGCTGAACCTGGTGCAGGGCGCACGCGAAACCGGTGTGGCTCTGGCCGCCAACCCAGGTATCGATGGCCTGTTCTTCACCGGCTCCAGCCGTACCGGCAACCTGCTGCATCAACAGTTCGCAGGCCGCCCAGACAAGATTCTGGCCCTGGAAATGGGGGGTAACAACCCGCTCGTGGTGGACGAGGTCAAGGACCTCGACGCAGCGGTGTATACCATTATCCAGTCGGCGTTCATTTCCGCTGGTCAACGCTGCACCTGCGCGCGGCGCTTGCTGGTACCGCAAGGCGCCTGGGGCGATGCGCTGATCGCGCGCCTGGTCGAGGTCTGCAAAACCATCACGGTGGGGGCGTTCGATGAGCAGCCGGCGCCTTTCATGGGCTCGGTGATTTCGCTGCAGGCGGCTCGGGCGCTGCTAGCCGCCCAGGCCGAACTGGCCGCCAAAGGTGGCGTGAAACTGCTGGAAATGGCCCAGCCACAGGCCGATGCCGCATTGCTGACTCCGGGCATTGTCGATGTCACCGCCGTGGCTGACCGCCCGGACGAAGAGTTTTTCGGCCCGCTGCTGCAGGTGATCCGCTACGCCGACTTCGATGCTGCCATCGATGAAGCCAACAACACCCAGTATGGCCTGGCCGCTGGCTTATTGTCTGATTCGCGAGCCCGCTACCAGTACTTCTGGCTGCGCAGCCGCGCCGGCATCGTCAACTGGAACAAACAGCTGACGGGGGCTGCCAGCAGCGCGCCGTTCGGTGGTGTGGGAGCCAGTGGCAACCATCGCGCCAGTGCCTATTACGCAGCCGACTACTGCGCTTACCCCGTGGCTTCGCTGGAGACCGCCAGCCTTGCCTTGCCGGCGACCCTGACGCCGGGCGTCACCCTATAACAACAGGTCACGGAGCCTAGCCGATGAAATCCTATGAAGTGAATTTTGATGGCCTGGTGGGGCCTACCCACAACTATGGCGGCCTGTCTTACGGTAACGTGGCTTCGCAGAGCAACAGCCAGCAGGGGTCCAACCCGCGTGAGGCAGCGCGCCAGGGCCTGGCGAAGATGAAAGCGCTGGCCGACATGGGCTTCAAGCAGGGTGTTCTGGCGCCACAAGAGCGCCCGGACGTGGCGGCGCTGCGCCGCCTGGGGTTCAGTGGTAGCGATGCCGAAGTTATCCAGCGCGCCGCCCGCGAGGCCATGCCGTTGCTGGTGGCCAGTTGCTCGGCCTCGAGCATGTGGGTGGCCAACGCCGCGACAGTCAGCCCGAGTGCCGACACTGCTGACGGTCGCGTGCACTTCACCGCCGCCAACCTCAACTGCAAATATCACCGCAGCATCGAGCACCCGACCACCAGCCGCGTGCTGGGCGCCATGTTCAACAACGACAGGCACTTTGCCCACCACGGCGCGCTACCTGCCGTGGCACAGTTCGGTGATGAGGGTGCGGCCAACCACACGCGCTTCTGCCGCGCCTATGGCGAGCCTGGTGTGGAGTTCTTTGTCTACGGCCGCAGCGCTTTCGACAGCCGTTACCCGGCGCCACAGAAGTACCCGGCCCGGCAAACCCTGGAGGCCTCGCAGGCTGTGGCCCGGCTGCACGGCCTGAGCGATGACGGAGTGGTCTACGCTCAACAGAACCCGTCGGTGATCGACCAGGGCGTGTTCCACAATGATGTGATTTCGGTGGGTAACGGCGAAGTGCTGTTCTACCACGAGGACGCGTTCCTCGAGACCGACGCGGTACTTGGGCAGTTGCGAGCTAAACTGGCCAGCAAGGGTGGCAACTTCCAGGCCATCTGCGTGCCCAGGGCCGCGGTGGCGGTGGAGGATGCGGTGCGTTCCTACCTGTTCAACAGCCAGCTGCTGAGCCGCGACGATGGTTCCATGCTGTTGGTCGTGCCGGAAGAGTGCCGCAACAACGAGCGGGTCTGGGCTTATCTCGGCCAGTTGACCAGCCAGGGAGGCCCGGTGAAGGAGGTCAAGGTGTTCGACCTCAAGCAGAGCATGCAAAACGGCGGCGGCCCAGCCTGCCTGCGTTTGCGCGTGGCTTTGAAGGAATCGGAACTGGCGGCGGTCAACCAAGGCGTTATCATGACGGCCTCGCTGTATGACACGCTGCTGCAGTGGGTGGACAGGCACTACCGCGATCGCCTTGGCGAAGCTGACCTGGCTGACCCGCAACTGCTGGTGGAGTGCCGTACGGCACTGGACGAATTGACCCAGATCCTGAAGTTGGGCTCGGTGTATCCGTTCCAACGCCAACCTTGAAGAGAGACTCTGTAATGACCGACGCCTTGCGCCTGATCCTCGAAGATGAAGACGGCACCCAGCTGGAAACTTCCTGCACCCGCTTTGCTGTGGTCTGGCAAGGCAAGGAAGTGTGGATTCAGCAGGATGGCCGTGGCCAGCTGCTGATCGGTGTGGATGTCGAGGAAGACGACACTGAGTATGCCAACTTGCTGCTACGCCCGATGGCCACCAACCTGGTCAGCCTGCAGCTGGAAATGGAACCGGCAGAGCTTGGCGAAGACGACGATCACGTTCATGGCCCTGACTGCGGTCACCACCACTAAGGAAGCACCTATGCTCGCCCTTGGCAAATTGCTTGAGCTGACCCTCACCGATCACGAACCGGCCGAGAAGACCCAAGTGACACCCAAGGGCGCGCGTTTGCGGTGGCTGGGGGAGGGCGCGCTCGAAGTGCGTCCGGCCGAAAGCGAAGACTGCGGGCTGGACTTGCTGTTGTCCGCCGGCATTCATGGCAACGAAACAGCGCCGATCGAATTGCTCGAGCGGCTGCTGCACGGCGTGGCCAACGGCAAGATCAAACCCAGGGCTAGAGTGCTGTTCCTGTTCGGCAACCCGCCAGCGATCCGCAAGGGTGAGCGCTTTATCGAACAGGACATCAACCGCTTGTTCAATGGCCGCCATGAGCTGTCCAGCGGCTTCGAAGCATTGCGTGCTGCCGAGCTGGAGCAGTTTGCCCGGGTGTTTTTCAGCAAACCGGGGCGCAATCGCCTGCATTACGACCTGCATACTGCCATCCGCGGTTCTAAGATCGAGCAATTCGCCTTGTACCCTTATAAAGAGGGGCGCAAGCACTCCCGTCGCGAACTGGCGCGCCTGGCGGCGGCAGGTATGGAAGCGGTGTTGCTGCAAAGCAAGTCGTCCATCACCTTCAGCGCATTCACCTACGAACAGCTTGAGGCTGAAGCCTTCACCCTGGAGCTGGGCAAGGCCCGTCCGTTCGGCCAGAACGAGCAGGTCAACCTCGACAAGCTCGAAGAGCGGTTGGTCCGCATCATCGAGGCTACCGAGCCAGAGGACGAAAGTTCGCTGGATGGCCTGCAACTGTTCAGGGTTTCCCGAGAAGTCATCAAGCACAGCGACAGTTTCCATCTGCACCTGCCGGCGGACATCGAAAACTTCTCCGAGCTGAGCAAGGGTTACCTGCTGGCTGAAGACCTGGCCGAGATGCGCTGGGTGGTCGAGGAGGAGGGCGCACGCATCATCTTCCCCAACCCCAAGGTCAAGAATGGCTTGCGCGCCGGCATTCTGATCGTGCCGGATTCGGGGCAGCACCTGGGGTGAGACCGGTGTCGCCTGTTTCGCGGGTGAACCCGCTCCTACGAGATATGTGCAAGGTCTCAATGTGGCGCCGTGCCCGTAGGAGCGGGTTTACCCGCGAAGCAGGCGACACGATTTCGGATCCTGTCCATGATGAAAACCTTTTAATTCACCGCCTGTTCCATTTTCCCTTCCCTTGAGCGGTAATTGGCTTGCCAGTGGCGAAACACAGGATTTAGCATCCGGTCATGTCGTTTTCGTTTGCGTAGCCCGAAAAACCGTCCAAACGATGGCTTCTATCGTATAAACACACTGCATCGAGACTGCAGGACCGATATAATGCGGCCCTTTGCCGTCGTTTCGTCGACGCGTTTGCCCAACAGGGCCGCCGTTTCCGTGGAAGAACCTATGAAAAGCGCAGAAATCCGTGAAGCCTTCCTTCGCTTCTTCGAAGAGCAGGGACATACCCGAGTCGCCTCCAGTTCGCTGATCCCGAACAACGACCCGACCCTGCTGTTCACCAACGCAGGCATGAACCAGTTCAAGGACTGCTTCCTCGGTGCGGAGAAGCGCGCCTACACGCGTGCTGTCAGCAGCCAGAAGTGCGTGCGTGCCGGTGGCAAGCACAACGACCTGGAAAACGTCGGTTACACCGCGCGTCACCACACCTTCTTCGAAATGCTGGGTAACTTCAGCTTCGGCGACTATTTCAAGCGCGACGCCATTACCTTCGCCTGGACCTTCCTGACCTCTGAGCAGTGGCTGAACCTGCCCAAAGAAAAGCTCTGGGTCACCGTCTACGCCACCGACGACGAAGCCTACGACATCTGGACCAAGGAAGTCGGCGTGCCGGCCGAGCGCATGGTGCGCATCGGCGATAACAAGGGCGCCCCGTACGCCTCCGACAACTTCTGGACCATGGGCGATACCGGCCCGTGCGGCCCGTGCACCGAGATTTTCTACGATCACGGCGCGGATATCTGGGGCGGCCCACCCGGTTCGCCAGAAGAAGACGGTGACCGCTACATCGAGATCTGGAACAACGTCTTCATGCAGTTCAACCGCACCGCCGACGGTGTATTGCACCCGCTGCCAGCGCCGTCGGTGGACACCGGCATGGGCCTGGAGCGCATCAGCGCCGTGCTGCAGCACGTGCATTCGAACTACGAGATCGACCTGTTCCAGAACCTGCTGGCTGCCGCAGCCAAGGCCATCGGTTGCAGCAATGACGGCCAGGCCTCGCTGAAAGTGGTCGCAGACCACATCCGTTCGTGCGGTTTCCTGATTGCGGATGGCGTGCTGCCGTCCAACGAAGGCCGTGGCTACGTGCTGCGCCGCATCATTCGCCGCGCTTGCCGTCATGGCAACAAGCTGGGCGCCAAGGGCAGCTTCTTCTACCAGATCGTTGCCGCACTGGCCGCTGAAATGGGCGAAGCCTTCCCAGAGCTGAAGAGCCAGCAAGCGCACATCGAGCGGGTGCTCAAGGCCGAAGAAGAGCAGTTCGCCAAAACCCTGGAGCAGGGCCTGCGCATCCTCGAGCAGGACCTGGCCCAGCTGAAAGGCGACGTGGTACCGGGCGACGTGGTGTTCAAGCTGTACGACACCTATGGCTTCCCGATGGACCTGACTGCCGACATCGCGCGTGAGCGTGAGCTGACTATCGACGAAGCCGGCTTCGAGCGTGAAATGGACGCCCAGCGTGAGCGTGCCCGTTCCGCCAGCGCCTTCGGCATGGATTACAACAGCCTTGTGAAGGTCGACAGCGCCACCGAGTTCCTCGGCTACGATGCCACTGAAGGCCAGGGCAAGATCATCGCCTTGTACAAGGACGGCCAGTCCGTCGACCAGCTGGGTGAAGGCGAGCAGGGCGTGGTCGTGCTCGACCGCACACCGTTCTACGCCGAATCCGGCGGCCAGATTGGCGACACCGGCTTCCTGCAGGCTGGCGCTGCACGCTTTGACGTACGCGACACTACCAAGACCGGCGGTGCCTTCCTGCACCACGGCGTGGTTGCCAGCGGCGCGCTGGTGATCGGTTCGCCAGTCGAGGCCAAGGTCGATGCAGAGGTGCAACACGCTACCTCGTTGAACCACTCCGCCACTCACCTGCTGCACGAAGCGCTGCGCCAGGTGCTGGGCGAGCATGTACAGCAGAAGGGCTCGCTGGTCGACAGCCAGCGCCTGCGTTTCGACTTCAGTCACTTCGAGGCGGTGAAGCCAGAGCAGATCAAGGCGCTGGAAGACATCGTCAACCGCGAAGTGCGCAAGAACACTGCCGTTGAAACCGAACTGACCGACATCGAAACTGCCAAGGCCAAAGGTGCAATGGCGCTGTTCGGCGAGAAATATGGCGACACCGTGCGTGTGCTGAGCATGGGCGGCGATTTTTCGGTGGAATTGTGCGGCGGTATCCACGCCAAGCGCACCGGTGACATCAGCCTGTTCAAGATCATCAGCGAAAGCGGCGTGGCCTCTGGCGTGCGCCGTATCGAAGCCGTAACCGGTGCCGCTGCGCTGGCTTACCTGAACGCTGCCGAAGAGCAGGTCAAGGAAGCCGCACAACTGGTGAAAGGTAACCGCGACAACCTGATCGACAAGCTGTCGGCTGTGCTTGAGCGCAACCGCCAGCTGGAGAAGCAGCTGGAACAGCTGCAGGCCAAGGCCGCCAGCGCCGCCGGGGACGATCTCTCCAACGCGGCTGTTGAGGTCAAGGGTGCCAAGGTCCTCGCCGCCCGCCTGGATGGGCAGGATGGCAAGGCCCTTCTGGCCCTGGTCGATCAGCTGAAGAACAAGCTCGGCCACGCAGTGATCCTGCTGGGCAGTGAGCATGAGGGCAAGGTTGTGCTGGTGGCCGGCGTGACCAAGGACCTCTCCAGCCAACTCAAGGCTGGCGATCTGATGAAACAAGCCGCTGCGGCGGTGGGTGGCAAGGGCGGTGGCCGTCCGGACATGGCCCAAGGTGGTGGCGTCGACGTCGCTGCCCTGGACCAGGCCCTGGCGCTGGCCGTGCCATTCGCAGAGCAGGGACTTTGAGATGAAGGGGTGGATGGTCTAGTGGCCACACAGGCCAATCCCGTCCACCCCTTCATGTTGGATTGTTTTTTGGGGCCCTGTATGGGCTGAGGCACCATTGAAATGGCGTTGATCGTACAGAAATTTGGCGGCACCTCTGTCGGTTCCATCGAGCGGATCGAGCAGGTAGCCGAAAAGGTCAAGAAGCACCGTGAAGCGGGCGACGACCTGGTGGTTGTGCTGTCGGCCATGAGCGGTGAAACCAATCGTCTGATCGACCTGGCCAAGCAGATTACCGATCAGCCGGTTCCTCGTGAACTGGACGTGATCGTGTCGACCGGTGAGCAGGTCACCATTGCCTTGCTGACCATGGCCTTGATCAAGCGTGGTGTGCCAGCGGTGTCCTACACCGGCAACCAGGTGCGTATTCTCACCGACAGCTCGCACAACAAGGCGCGCATTCTGCAAATCGACGACCAGAAGATTCGTGCCGACCTCAAGGAAGGTCGCGTGGTCGTGGTTGCAGGCTTCCAGGGCGTCGACGAGCACGGCAGCATCACTACCCTGGGTCGTGGTGGCTCTGATACCACCGGCGTGGCCCTGGCGGCGGCGCTGAAGGCTGATGAGTGCCAGATCTACACTGATGTCGATGGCGTCTATACCACCGACCCGCGCGTCGTGCCACAGGCTCGTCGCCTGGAGAAGATCACCTTCGAAGAGATGCTGGAAATGGCCAGCCTCGGTTCCAAGGTGCTGCAGATCCGCTCGGTGGAGTTCGCCGGCAAGTACAACGTTCCGCTGCGCGTGCTGCACAGCTTCAAGGAGGGTCCGGGTACCCTCATTACCATTGATGAAGAGGAATCCATGGAACAGCCGATCATTTCCGGTATCGCCTTCAACCGTGATGAAGCGAAGCTGACCATTCGCGGCGTGCCGGATACCCCGGGCGTGGCCTTCAAGATCCTCGGCCCGATCAGCGCTTCGAACATCGAGGTCGACATGATCGTGCAGAACGTTGCTCACGATAACACCACCGACTTCACCTTCACCGTGCACCGCAACGAGTACGAGAAGGCTCAGAGCGTGCTGGAAAACACTGCGCGCGAGATCGGTGCCCGTGAAGTGATCGGCGACACCAAGATCGCCAAGGTCTCGATCGTTGGCGTTGGCATGCGTTCGCACGCCGGTGTTGCCAGCCGCATGTTCGAAGCCCTGGCCAAGGAGAGCATCAACATCCAGATGATCTCCACTTCCGAGATCAAGGTTTCGGTGGTGCTCGAAGAGAAGTACCTGGAGCTGGCCGTACGCGCGCTGCATACCGCGTTCGAGCTGGATGCTCCTGCCCGACAGGGCGAGTAAGGCGCTGCCTGGAAGGGCGCGGCTTGCCGCGCCCTTCGCGTTTCTGCTCGCCACGCAGGCCCTGTCCTGCCCTGTGCGGTGAGTAACCGGGGCCATGGTTGTCGTCCGCGACCTGGCCCGATATCCAAGACTGTTACCCCTGAATGTTTTGCGTAAGGAGAAAGCTATGTTGATTCTGACTCGTCGGTGCGCCGAGAGCCTGATCATTGGAGACGGCGAGATCACCGTGACGGTGCTTGGCGTCAAAGGCAACCAGGTGCGTATTGGCGTGAGCGCCCCGAAAGAAGTGGCAGTTCACCGCGAGGAAATCTACCTGCGGATCAAGAAGGAGAAGGATGAAGAGCCAAGCCTTTAATTTTTTTGAAGTTTTTTTCAAAAAAAGGGTTGCAAAGGTGAAAGAGGTTCTTTAATATTCGCCTCGTGTTGCGGTGAGGTGGCCGAGTGGCCGAAGGCGCTCCCCTGCTAAGGGAGTATACCTCATAAGGGTATCGGGGGTTCGAATCCCCCCTTCACCGCCATTATTCGCTTAGGGCGCTGTAAACGGTAAGAACGCTAAGTAGTTGATTTTAAACGAAAAAGTTCTTGCAAAAATGTTTCAGCGACCTATAATGCGCGGCAAGACACGGACTCATAGCTCAGCTGGATAGAGTACTCGGCTACGAACCGAGCGGTCGGAGGTTCGAATCCTCCTGAGTCCGCCACTTTTGAAGTGGCTTTGCTTAGAAGCTGCTTCAAACAACCAGTGGTAATCTGGTCTAAAAATACCAATGCGGACTCATAGCTCAGCTGGATAGAGTACTCGGCTACGAACCGAGCGGTCGCAGGTTCGAATCCTGCTGAGTCCGCCACTTTTTGAAGTGGTTATGCTTGCAAAGCTACTTCAGTCAACCAGTGGTAACCTGGTCTAAAACTACCACCACGGACTCATAGCTCAGCTGGATAGAGTACTCGGCTACGAACCGAGCGGTCGGAGGTTCGAATCCTCCTGAGTCCGCCACACCCCCTCAAAAAGCCCGCTCAATAGAGCGGGCTTTTTGTTGTGCGCCAATGAATTCTTGATCATGTCGATCTACGCTCTTCTGTAATGATTGCGGTGTAGTTTGGAGCCGCTGCGCGGCCTCAAAAATCGAATGTGCTTTCCCATCCATAACAACCGTCGCACTGATAGCTTCGAGCGTTGTCCCAGCTTTATCACGCAAACGATTGTTCTGGCCAAAAATTTAAGCGATCTGACAGCTTTAGCAGTGTATGATTGCGCCCGTCAGCCCCGCCGGGGCTTGTGGAAAACCACCATGGACTTACCCAGTAGTTACTCGCTAACAAGATTCATACAGAAAGATCTGACCGATTGATTCCCTCGGCGTGCTCCGCTGCTGGGAGTGGAGTTCGCCTATGACCGAAGTAGAAGTTAAAAAAGCGCAAGAAAGCCTGCAGGATCGCCTGGCCCAGGTGGTCGAACTGCTGCAGCGCCAGCGCATGGTCGAAGACCTGACCCATCGCCAGGAAGGCGCGCACAACGACCTGGTGGAAAACCTGGTCCACCGCCAGAACCTCGTCGAGCTGCAGCGCAAGCTCGATGACCTGCACCCCGCCGACATCGCCTACATCCTCGAAGCCTTGCCCCTGGAAGATCGCCTGACGGTCTGGCAGCTGGTGCGCTCGGAGCGCGATGGCGACATCCTGCTGGAAGTTTCCGATTCGGTTCGCCAATCGCTGATCGCCGACATGGACGATCACGAGCTGCTGGCTGCCGCCAAGGAGATGGACGCCGACGAGCTGGCCGACCTCGCCCCAGAGCTGCCGCGTGACGTTGTTCATGAGCTGATGGAAACGCTCGATGCCCAGCAACGCGAACGGGTACGTTCGGCGCTGAGCTACGACGAGGAGCAGGTCGGTGCGTTGATGGACTTCGAGATGGTCACCATCCGCGAAGACGTCAGCCTGGAAGTGGTTCTGCGCTACCTGCGCCGCCTGAAAGAACTGCCCAACCACACCGACAAATTGTTCGTGGTCGATTACGACGGCATCCTCAAAGGGGTATTGCCGATCAAGCGCCTGCTGGTCAACGACCCGGAAAAGAAGGTGGCGGAGGTCATGGCGACCGACCCTGTCTCCTTCCAGCCCGAGGAAGATGCCTACGATGCAGCGCAGGCTTTCGAGCGTTATGACCTGGTATCCGCCCCGGTGGTGGACAAGAGCGAACGCCTGATCGGCCGTCTGACCATCGACGAAATGGTCGACCTGATCCGTGAGGAGAGCGAGAGCGAAGTCCTCAACATGGCGGGTCTGCGTGAAGAGGAGGATATTTTCGCCTCGGTCTGGCGTTCGTTACGCAACCGTTGGGCGTGGCTGGCCATCAACCTGATTACCGCCTTTGTTGCTTCGCGAGTGATCGGGTTGTTCGAAGGCTCGATTGAAAAGCTGGTGGCGTTGGCTGCGTTGATGCCGATCGTGGCGGGTATTGGTGGCAACTCTGGTAACCAGACTATCACCATGATCGTCCGCGCCATGGCCCTGGACCAAGTGTCGCCAGGCAATACCAGTCGCTTGATGCGCAAGGAGTTGGCGGTGTCGCTGATCAACGGCCTGGTTTGGGGTGGAGTGATCGGTGCGGTGGCTTTCTGGCTGTATGGCAGTTGGTCGCTGGGGGTGGTGATGACCGCAGCGATGACCTTGAACCTGTTACTGGCGGCGCTGATGGGCGTGCTGATCCCGATGACATTGGCCCGTTTGGGGCGAGACCCTGCGATGGGGGCGAGCGTGATGATCACTGCTGTGACCGACAGCGGTGGTTTCTTCATCTTCCTTGGGCTGGCCACGGTGTTCCTGTTGTAAGCCGATCCTCCCTGTGGGAACAATCCCGCAGGGACATGTGTTTGCTGCCAGTCAGTCGCCCACAAAAAAGCCAGCTTACGCTGGCTTTTTTGTGTTTGGTGCAGGCCTCAGGAGGCGTCTGCGGCCATTTCCACATCGTGAGCGATGAGGGCGACCAGAGCGTTCTGCTGGCGGTGGGACAGTTGGCGGAAACGCTGCAGCAACTCGCGCTCATGCAGGGACAGTTCGGGGCTGTCCAGGCGCATGCTCAGCTCGTCACCCAGCGCACCTTCCTGGATAAGGCTCTGTTCCAGGCGTGCGATAATCTCGGAGTTCATGCTGCGGTGGTGGTTGCGCGCTACCTCGGCAATGCGCTCACGCATTCCGTCTGGCAGGCGGACGACGAACTTGTCAGCGGTGCGGCTCGAATAAATAGCCTGTTTCATTGGGCGCATATAAATTGACCGGAGTTTAGTTCAGGGGAAGCGGTTCTCAAATTGGCCGCACGGGATGGAAGTACGACCGTGGCGACGACAAAATGTTCAACCGCCAGTGAAAAATGGATGCTCATCTTGCCTCAAGGTCGCCGTTTGCTTGGCGTCAATTATGTGACAAATAGTGAGCCGGATAAAGGCTTTATGCCAGTACCAATTATCAGAAATGAGCACTGGTTTGAAAAGTTTCACATGCTCTGGCTAGCCTGGCCGTCAGTCTTTTGCCGTCAACAATTGGTAAAACGCAGAAAAATGCCCGGAAAAACCCTAGAATGCGCCGGTTCCCTCCATAGAGCATAGTGGCTATGCAACATGACGCAAGCGACCGCCGATCAGGGAAAGGCCGGTTGATATTTCTGGTTGGGCCGTCGGGTTCCGGGAAAGATTCCCTGATCGACGCTTTGCGTGAGCAACTGGCCGTCTCGGGGGTAGAAATTGCCCGCCGGGTCATCACCCGTTCGGCCGAAGCCAAAGGCGAAGCCGCCCAAGGGGTCACGCCCGAGCAGTTTGATACCCTGCGTGCGCAAGGTGCTTTTGCCATGCACTGGCGGGCCAATGGCCTGGACTATGGCATACCCCGGCAGGTGGATCAGTGGTTGGCGGCGGGAAGGGCGGTGCTGGTGAATGGCTCACGGGCTTATCTGGCAGAGGCCCGTGAGCGCTATCCGGACTTGTTGGTCGTGTTGGTCCAGGTCAAGCCTGAGGTGCTGCGCCAGCGCTTGCTGGCCCGGGGCCGTGAAACCACAGAAGAAGTAGAGCAGCGCCTGGCGCGCAGCGCACGCTTGCAGGCTGCAGCCGACCCGTCGGTACATGTGCTGGATAATTCTTCCACACTGGAGGCGGCGGTCGCTGCATTCCTTTCGCTGCTGCGCAATCAGGGCGTGCTACCGCGAGGATAGCAGCCGCAGAAAAGGATTACGCGAAAAAGCCCAGTTCAGGCATGACAAACGCCAGCATGCTGGTTAACATGCTGGCCATCCCGCTGTGCAGCGCTCGCTGCCGGTCGTAGCGTCTCAGTAGCTCAATTGGATAGAGCATCCCCCTCCTAAGGGGAAGGTTGCAGGTTCAATTCCTGCCTGGGACGCCATTCTCGTCATTCCCATCATTGTCTCCGTCGCCTTTGTTGCCGCCGTGCTGCTGTTGACAGCACCTGCGCTCGGCCAGCGCTGTCATGCATCACGTCCGTGGGCTAACGCCGCGCTTGATGCCAGCCGCTGGCGCATCAGGAAGTACCCCGCCACCACCAGCAGTACCGTCAGCACCGTGAACCAGAACTGGAAACGCGATGCTGGGTCGAACGCCTGGGTGTCGATGACTGCCAGCAAGGCGAACAGCGCAATGATATTGGTGTAGGGGAACAGCCAGGCACGGAAGGCGTTTGGGGCGACCGCTTCGTGGCGGGTTTTCCTGCGCATGGCCACGTGAGCGATGATGATGAAGATCCATACGACCATGACCAGGCTGCCGGTACTCTTGGCCAAGGTCATGAAAAGGTCGCCGCCACTGACAAAGTGCACGGTCAGGATCATCGTGCAGATCGACAGGCTCAGCAGCAGTGCATTGATCGGTACGCCCTTGGCACTGGTGCGCGAGAAGAGTTTGGGCGCGTGACCGCGCTGGCTCAGCGAGAACAGCATGCGCGAGTTGGAGAACATGAACGAGTTCATGACCGACATGAACGAGACGAACAGCACCAGTTTCATGGCCACTGCAGCACCACCGAACCCGGCCAGGCTGAACAGCGAAACATAGGGCGAGGCCAGGTTGGCCTTGTCGGTCCAGGGCAGGCAAAGGATCAGGATCGACACGGAACCCACATAGAACAGCATCACACGCAGGATCACGCTCTTGATTGCGCGGATCACGTTCTGTCGGGGGTTCTCTGATTCACCCGCGGCCACAGCGGCAATTTCGCTGCCGCCCAGTGAGAAGATCACCACGATAACGCCGGCCATCACCGGTGACAGGCCGTTGGGCATGAAACCGTCATGGGCGGTGAGGTTGACCAGGCCGGGGGCGGGAATCTCACTGTGCAGGCCGAGCAGGATCGTGACGCCCAGCAGCATGAAGATGAGGATGGTGGCGACCTTCATCGCGGCCAGCCAGTACTCTACTTCGGCAAACGAGCGTACCGAGTAGGCGTTGCTGGCCATGAGTGTCACCAGCATCAGGAAGGCGCCTGCCCAGATCGGCAGCCAGGGCAGGAAGTCATGCAGGATGGCACCCAGCAGTACCGCTTCCAGGGTGATGGTCATCATCGACTTGAACCAGTACAGCCAGCCGACCGCAAACCCTGCCCAGTCGCCGAGGTAGGTGTTGGCGTAGGTCGAGAACGACCCTGCATCCGGGTTGCGGCAGGCCATTTCGCCCAGCATGAACATGACCAGGGTGACCACCAGGCCACCAATGAAATACGACAGTATGGCCGCGGGCCCTGCCGATGCGATCAGTGAGCCCGAGCCCATGAACAGGCCTGCACCGATCACCCCACCCAGCGCGATCATGGTGATATGCCGCTGCTTGAGGCTTTGCTTCAAACTGTTGGATTGCATTTCCTTGTCCTCTCTTATTTTTGGAGGGATCCGACATCGTCCCCCAACGCAGGCATCGTCATGCGCCTGCGTCCACGCGTGGCAAATAGCTACCAGCCTGCCACCCTGGACAATAAGGCCAAGGACCTCAAACGAATTCTCTGCACAACATCCTGCCGATTTTTCCTGAGGCCGGTGATGGCGCCGATAGCGGTGCAGTTGACGAAGCCATGCACCACCTGAATATCGACGCCACCTGACGCCTTCAAACCGGTCAGGTCGGGGAGCCTTGGACGAACCGCGGCGCTATACCAGTCGAGCGCTGCCACTCCCTCATGCCGGGCTTGCCGCTTGTTGCTCTTCATCCTGGCCGCCATCCACCTTGGCGACCTGCTCTTGCGCTTTCTCCTCCATCTTGCGCTCGATGTCTTCTTTCATGCGCTGGGCAATCAATTCGTCGACTTTTGCTTTCATTTCTGGCGGCAGGGCGTCGTACTCTTCTTCGGTCAGGCCTATTTCACGCAGCAGCTTTTCCTTGATCATCTCGCCAGGCGACTTGGACATGAAGTCATGAAATTCCTGCCGGGCAGTCTTGGGCGGCAGTGGTTCTCCGATGACCGGATCGGTGGTCGCTGAACCCAGGTTTTGCAGCATCACCTTGAATTTGGCAAAGGCTTCTGCACGAGCATCCTCAGCGTTTTGCTGAGCGGTACTGCCTCCGTTCTGCTGTTGGCTTGCCGTGTTGGCGGTGGATATTGGCGTGCGGACAGGCGCAATCTGGGCCACTGCCTGCTCATCGCTGGCGTGCCGAGGCTGATGGAGCGTGGGCTGCCAGCTCACGCCGTTATGGGCGATTATCATGTTTCCTCCTTGGAAATCTCGTTGGCAGGTACCCAGCGCAAAAGCCATGCCAGCGCTGTGCCGGTCGAAATCAGGGCTTTTGCGCTATTTCCGTTACACGCGAGCGGGCATATGCTTGCCCGTGTCAGGCATGATCTTGCCGCCTGCGGCAATTACCACCACTGTCGGCAGCCCCTTGATCGGAGCGCAGTTGCTGGGCATCAGGGAGAGTGTCCATGAGTCAAGAAACCAGGCCGGTACCTGCCGGCTTCAGTGAACAGCAGTTGCACACCTTGTTCGATCTGATCAGCGATGGCATCTGGGACTGGAATGCCAATACCGGCTACGTTTATCGCAATCCGGGCTGGTACAGCATGCTGGGGTATGCCAGCCATTCCATGGCCAACTCGGTATTTACCTGGGAAAGCGTGATCCATCCTGAAGACTACCCACGGGTAATGGCGCATTTCGAGGCCTATATCAATCAGCGCAACGAGCGCTACCGCATTGAATACCGTTGCCGTTGTCAGGATGGCAGCTACATCTGGATCGAAGACAGCGGCTACATCATCGCGCATAACGAGGACGGTTCCGTGGCGCGCATGCTGGGTGCGTATCGCAATATCGACGCTGGCAAGCGCTTGGTGGCTCAACTGGAACAGAAGAACCAGTCGCTGGAGTTTCAGGTGGCCGAACGCACTCGCGAGTTGTCCTGGGTGAACCAGCAGTTGCAGCGGCAACTGGACGAAAACCGTGAACTGGCCGAACGCGATGCGTTGACCCGCGTCGCCAACCGTTACCGGCTGGAGAGCGCATTGCAGCTGGAGTGCCAGCGCGCCCAGCGCTTCCGCCAGCCGTTGTCGCTGATTGCCATGGACATGGATGATTTCAAACCGATCAATGACCGCTACGGTCACGCCCGTGGCGATGCGGCGCTGGTGCGGGTGGCCGAAAACCTGCGCACCTGCTTGCGCGAACTGGACCTGCTGGCGCGCTGGGGCGGCGACGAGTTCGTCATCGTGCTGCCGCAGACCGCGTTGGGGGAGGCGCTGGAGGTGGCAGCGCGCTTGCGCCAGGTGCTGGAGCAGGTGGAGCCGGTGGGTGATTGTCGGCTGACCATGAGCTATGGCGTGGTGCAATGGCTGGAAGGGGAGGATCAGCACGCGCTGCTGGCGCGTGCCGACAAGGCGCTATACAGGGCCAAGGGGGCAGGCAAGAACGCAATTGCCGAGTAGCGCGCCCCTCGGAGAGGGCGCTGTTTTCTGGAACGTTACATGGCCTGAATGAAAAAAGACCCGCAGCGCCTCTCGGCGCAGCGGGCCAAATCGGCCTCGGCCGCTTCAGTGTCAGATATGCAAGGCGTGGCCCAAGGCGCGCAGCGCGGCTTCCTGTACCGCTTCACCCAACGTGGGGTGGGCATGAATGGTGCCGGCCACATCTTCCAGGCGCGCGCCCATCTCCAGCGATTGGGCAAACGCTGTGGACAGTTCGGAAACCGCCACGCCAACCGCCTGCCAGCCCAGGATCAAGTGGTTGTCACGCCGCGCCACCACCCGCACAAAACCGCTTTTCGATTCGAGACTCATGGCCCTGCCGTTGGCGGCAAACGGGAATTGCGCGACGATGCAGTCCAGGCCCTGCTGGCTGGCTTGTTCCGGGGTCTTGCCGACCACCACCACTTCCGGGTCGGTGAAGCACACGGCGGCAATCGCAGTCGGCTCGAAGCGGCGTGCCTTGCCGGCGATGATCTCGGCGACCATTTCGCCCTGGGCCATGGCCCGATGCGCCAGCATCGGTTCGCCAGCCACGTCGCCAATGGCCCAGACGTTGCGCATGCTGGTTTGGCAGTGCTGGTCGATGGCAATGGCGGCGCCGTTCATCTTCAGGTCCAGGCATTCCAGATTGAAGCCTTGGGTGCGTGGCCGGCGGCCCACGGCCACCAGTACCTGGTCGGCCTCCAGGCGCAGTTGCCCGCCCTTGCCGTCGCTGGCCAGCAGGCAGCCATTTTCGTAGCCCTCGACGCTGTGGCCCAGGTGCAGAGCTATGCCCAGTTTTTTCAGCGACTCGGCCACCGGGGCGGTCAATTCGCTGTCGTAGGTCGGCAGGATGCGCTCACGCGCTTCCACCACACTCACCTGTGCACCCAGCTTGCGATAGGCAATGCCCAGCTCCAGGCCGATATAGCCACCGCCGACCACCACCAGGTGTTGCGGCAGTGCTTTCGGTGCCAGGGCCTCGGTCGAGGAAATCACCGGGCCACCCAGCGGCAGCATCGGCAGTTCGACACTGCTGGAGCCGGTGGCCAGCAACAGGTGCTCACACTGGATGCGCTGGCCATCGACCTCGACCTGCTTGCCGTCGAGCACCTTGGCCCAGCCATGTACTACCTTGACCCCGTGCTTTTTCAGTAAGGCGGCAACACCAGTGGTCAGGCGGTCGACGATACCGTCCTTCCAGGCCACGCTTTGGCCGATGTCCAGGCGCGGCGAGGCTACGCTGATGCCCAGCTCGGACGCCCCGGCAAAGCGCGAAGTCTGGTGGAACTGCTCGGCCACATGGATCAGGGCCTTGGACGGAATGCAGCCGATGTTCAGGCAGGTGCCGCCCAGTGCCTGGCCTTCGACCAGTACGGTAGGAATGCCCAGTTGCCCGGCGCGGATGGCAGCCACATAACCGCCAGGGCCGCCGCCGATGATCAGCAGGGTCGTTTGGATAGTCTGGTGCATGCTCACTCCACGAACAGGCAGGCGGGCTGTTCGAGCAGGCCGCGTACGGCCTGGATGAACAGTGCGGCGTCCATGCCATCGACCACGCGGTGGTCGAACGAACTGGACAGGTTCATCATCTTGCGCACGACGATCTGGCCGTCGATCACCACTGGCCGTTCGACCATGCGGTTGACCCCGACGATTGCCACTTCCGGGGTGTTGACCACCGGCGTGCTGACAATGCCGCCCAAGGCGCCAAGGCTGGTCAGGGTGATGGTCGAGCCGGACAGCTCCTCGCGACTGGCCTTGTTGTTACGTGCGGCGTTGGCCAGGCGTGAAATCTCGCCGGCATTGGCCCACAGGCTGCCCGCTTCGGCGTGGCGCAGTACGGGTACCATAAGGCCATTGTCACCTTGGGTGGCAATGCCCACGTGCACCGCGCCATGGCGGGTGATGATCTGCGCTTCGTCGTCGTAGGTCGCGTTGATCTGCGGGAAGTCACGCAGCGCCACGACCAGAGCGCGAACCAGGAACGGCAGCAAGGTCAACTTGCCACGGCTGTCGCCATGCTTGCTGTTGAGTTGCTGGCGCAGGGCTTCCAGGGCGGTGACGTCGATTTCCTCGACATAACTGAAGTGTGCGACACGGCGTTTGGCGTCCTGCATGCGCTGGGCGATCTTGCGGCGCAGGCCGATCACTGGCACCTGCTCGCTGTCCGTGCGCTTGGCATAGCCATCAGGTGTTTGCCCGGCAGTGCTTTGCGGCTTGCTCATGAAGGCGTCGAGGTCTTCGTGCAGAATACGCCCGGCCGGGCCGCTGCCATGCACATAACGCAGTTCGATGCCGGCATCCAGGGCGCGTTTGCGCACGGCCGGCGAAGCCAGCGGCTTGTCGCCCGCCTGGCGCGGCACGACGGGCGCAGCTTCATGGTTGGCGGGCGCCTGGTACGCGGCGGGTTTTACATCGTTCTGCGGTTGCGGCTGTGCTGCAATCGGGGCAGCCGGGGCCTCTACCGGCTTTGGCTGAGGCACATCCACATGGTTGCCGCTGCCTTCCACTTCGATGCGGATCAGTTCGCTACCGACCGCCATCACTTCACCGGGCTGGCCACCGAGGGCCAGCACTGTGCCGCTGACCGGCGAAGGGATTTCCACGGTGGCCTTGTCGGTCATGACGTCGGCCACCACCTGGTCCTCGGCGATGATGTCGCCGACCTTGACGAACCATTCCACCAACTCGACCTGCGCGATGCCTTCGCCAATGTCCGGCATCTTGATGACGTGCGTGCCCATTCAGACCTCCATGACCTTTTTCAGTGCCGCACCTACCCGCGAAGGGCCGGGGAAGTAAGCCCATTCCTGTGCGTGAGGGTAGGGGGTGTCCCAGCCGGTGACGCGCTCGATCGGCGCCTCCAGGTGGTGGAAGCAGTGCTCCTGCACCAGCGACACCAGTTCGGCACCGAAGCCGCAGGTACGGGTGGCCTCGTGCACCACCACGCAACGGCCGGTCTTCTTCACCGACTCGACGATGGTGTCCAGGTCCAGCGGCCATAGGCTGCGCAGGTCAATCACTTCGGCATCGACGCCGCTTTCTTCGGCGGCCACCTGGGCCACGTACACCGTGGTGCCGTAGGTCAGCACGGTCACGTCATTGCCAGGGCGGGTAATGGCGGCCTTGTCCAGCGGTACGGTGTAATAGCCGTCGGGCACGGCGCTGTGCGGGTGCTTGGACCACGGCGTTACTGGGCGGTCGTGGTGACCATCGAACGGGCCGTTGTACAGGCGTTTGGGCTCCAGGAAGATTACCGGGTCGTCGCATTCGATCGAGGCAATCAACAGACCTTTGGCGTCATAAGGGTTGGACGGCATGACGGTGCGCAGGCCGCACACCTGGGTGAACATCGCTTCCGGGCTCTGGCTGTGAGTCTGGCCGCCATAGATGCCGCCGCCGCAAGGCATGCGCAGGGTCAGCGGGGCGATGAATTCGCCGGCCGAACGGTAACGCAGGCGGGCCAGCTCGGAGACGATCTGGTCGGAGGCCGGGTAGAAATAGTCGGCGAACTGGATTTCCACCACCGGGCGCAGGCCATAGGCGCCCATGCCCACGGCGGTACCGACAATGCCGCTCTCGGAGATGGGCGCATCGAACACGCGCGATTTGCCGTACTTGTTCTGCAGGCCTTCGGTGCAGCGGAACACGCCGCCGAAGTAGCCGACGTCCTGGCCGTACACCACCACATTGTCGTCGCGCTCAAGCATGACATCCATGGCCGAGCGCAGGGCCTGGATCATGGTCATGGTAGTGGTGGCCATGGCGGTTTCCGGGTTTATGCTGTTGTTGTGGTCGTTCATCTCAAACCCCCAGTTCCTGGCGTTGACGGCGCAGGTGTTCGGGCATCTCCTTGTACACATCCTCGAACATCGAGGCGGCGCTCGGGATATGCCCGTTGGCCAGGGTGCCGTACTGCTCGGCTTCTTTCTGCGCGGCAATCACGGCAGCTTCGAGTTCGGCCGTGGTGGCCTGGTGTTCTTCCTCGGACCAGTGGCCGATCTTGATCAGGTGCTGCTTCAGGCGGGCGATCGGGTCACCCAGCGGGAAGTGGCTCCAGTCATCGGCAGGGCGGTACTTGGAGGGGTCGTCCGACGTCGAGTGCGGGCCGGCACGGTAGGTGACCCACTCGATCAGGCTTGGGCCCAGGCCACGGCGGGCGCGTTCGGCAGCCCAGCGCGAGGCGGCGTAAACGGCGACGAAGTCGTTGCCGTCAACTCGCAGCGAAGCAATACCGCAACCCACGCCACGGCCGGCAAAGGTGGTCGACTCGCCACCGGCGATGGCCTGGAAGGTGGAAATGGCCCACTGGTTGTTGACCACGTTGAGGATGACCGGGGCACGGTACACGTGGGCAAAGGTGAGGGCGGTGTGGAAGTCCGACTCGGCAGTAGCGCCGTCACCGATCCACGCCGAGGCGATCTTGGTATCGCCCTTGATCGCCGAGGCCATGGCCCAGCCGACCGCCTGCACGAACTGGGTCGCCAGGTTGCCGCTGATGGTGAAGAAGCCGGCTTCGCGCACCGAGTACATGATCGGCAACTGGCGGCCTTTGAGGGGGTCGCGCTCGTTGGACAGCAGTTGGCAGATCATCTCGACCAGCGACACGTCGCGGGCCATCAGGATGCTTTGCTGGCGGTAGGTCGGGAAGCACATGTCGGTGCGGTTCAGGGCCAGCGCCTGGCCGCTGCCGATGGCTTCTTCGCCCAGGCTTTGCATGTAGAAGGACATCTTCTTCTGGCGCTGGGCAACCACCATGCGGCTGTCGAAGATCCGCGTCTTGAGCATGGCGCGCATGCCTTGGCGAAGGATCTGCGGGTCGATGTCCTCGGCCCACGGGCCTTGCGCGTCGCCTTGCTCGTCGAGCACGCGGACCAGGCTGCAGGACAGGTCGGCAGTGTCGGCAGCATCGACATCGATAGCGGGTTTACGGGCCTGACCTGCATCGTTGAGGCGCAGGTAGGAAAAATCGGTCTGGCAGCCTGGCCGGCCGGTGGGCTCGGGCACATGCAAACGCAGGGGGGCGTACTCGTTCATGCTTTTTACGCTCGCTCGGGTATTTGTTTTTGTGAGCTCTGAAGCGGCCGCCGCTGAGTACCGGCTTGTGACTGGTAAGTCAGCGTCACTTACATCTTAGTGGCCCGGCAGGAGAATTTTTCTCTCAAGTTGATTGCCTTTACCGAGCGGGGCAGATAAACATTCCGCATAAACACAAAAAACCGGTGATTTTGTCTCATGCGCAAACTCGATCGTACCGATATCGGCATTCTCAACAGCCTGCAGGAGAACGCCCGCATCACCAATGCCGAGCTGGCACGCTCGGTGAACCTGTCGCCCACACCTTGTTTCAACCGGGTGCGGGCCATGGAAGAGCTGGGGGTGATCCGCCAGCAGGTGACCTTGCTGTCGCCGGAGGTGCTGGGGCTGGATGTGAACGTGTTCATCCATGTCAGCCTGGAAAAACAGGTGGAGCAGTCGTTGCATCGCTTCGAGGAAGAAATTGCCGAAAGGCCCGAGGTGATGGAGTGTTACCTGATGACGGGCGACCCGGATTACCTGTTGCGGGTGCTATTGCCCAGCATCCAGGCGCTGGAGCGGTTTCTCGATTACCTGACGCGCTTGCCAGGGGTAGCCAATATTCGTTCGAGCTTTGCCCTGAAGCAGGTGCGCTACAAGACGGCGTTGCCGTTGCCGGCCAATGGCATGACCTTGCGGGAGTAGGGGGGGCGGCGCCGGCACAAGGATTGCATCCACCTGTAGGAGCGGGTTCACCCGCGAAGAGGCCGGCACAGCCACCCAATGGGCTGCTTGATATTTTAAACACCCGCAGCCTATGTTGTTGTCAGCCTACAACAACAAGGACAAGCGTCATGAGCACCGCTCAGCTCCAGGGCATCGATGAAATCGAATGCGTCACCCCCGACCTCAACGGCATCCCGCGCGGCAAGGTGATGACCGCCGAAGGCTTCCTCGAAGGCCGTCGTCTGCAGATGGCCCGGGGCGTGCTGCTGCAATGCATCATGGGCGGTTATCCACCAGCGAAATTCTACGGCAGTGACGACGGTGACCTGGCACTGGTGGCCGAACCCGGGCAGGTCCACCGCCTGCCCTGGAGCGATGACGGCCGCGCCTTGGCCATCTGCGATGCCAACGAGCTGGATGGCCGGCCCTCGGCACTGTCCACCCGGGGCCAGCTGAAGGCCGTGATAGCCCGCTATGCGGCACTGGGCCTGGCGCCGGTATTGGCAACCGAGCTGGAGTTCTTCGTCTTTGCCCCCAACACCGACCCGCAGCAACCGTTCCTGCCGCCTGTAGGCAGCGATGGCTGCCGCGAGCTGGGCCATTCGGCGTTCAGTGTCAGTTCCAACAACGGCCTGCGCCCGTTCTTCAAGGAGGTGTATCACTGCATGGCCGCGCTCGGCCTGCCACGTGACACCTTCATGCATGAAATGGGTGTCAGCCAGTTCGAGATCAACCTGCTGCATGGCGACCCGCTGCTGCTGGCCGACCAGACCTTCCTGTTCAAGCACCTGCTCAAGGAAGTGGCGCTCAAGCACGGGCTGACGGTGGTCTGCATGGCCAAGCCGCTGGCGCGTACGCCCGGCAGCTCCATGCATATTCACCAGAGCCTGGTCGAGGCCAGCAGCGGGCGTAACGTGTTCAGTGACAAACAAGGCCTGCCGACAGACACCTTCCACCATTTCATCGGCGGGTTGCAGGCGTGCATGGCCGACTTCACCGCCCTGTTCGCGCCCAACGTCAATTCCTACCAGCGTCTGTGCCACCCCTATGCCTCGCCGAACAATGCATGCTGGTCCTAGGACAATCGTGCTGCTGGATTGCGCATTCCGGCCAGTGCGCCGGTCGCGCGACGGGTGGAAAACCGCCTGCCTGGCGCCGATGCCAACCCGTACCTGGCCATTGCTGCCAGCCTGGCCGCCGGGCTGCATGGCATCGAGCAGCGCTTGCAGCCATCGCCGGCCATCCAGGGCGAATTCGAGGTGCCCGAGCACCTGAGCCTGCCGTGCACGCTGCACGCGGCCCTTGAAAGGCTCGAGCGCAGCACGCTGGCGCGGGAACTGTTCGGCAGCGAGTTCATCGAAGGCTACATCGCCAGCAAGACCCTTGAGCTGAGCGATTTCTTCGACGAGATCACGCCGTGGGAGCGCCGGGTGCTGGCGGCACAGGCCTGAGCGCGACACAACCTGCACCGGGCACGCCCCCGCACAGCCAAATAGCTGTCGGGGGGCCTGCGCCAGGCGGTTTTTGCATTTATGCTGCTAGCACCCAAAACTGCCACCTGACCAGGGAGCTCCACGGGACGTATGCGAAATGTATGGAAGCCGTTTCAGTCGTTGTATTTCGCCGCGCTGATGATGTTGATCGGCTCAGGCCTGCTCAGCACCTACCTGGCCCTGCGCCTGGCTGCCGACCATGTCGACAGCCTGTGGGTGGGTGCTTTGATGGCGGCCAACTACTTTGGCCTGGCGGTTGGCGGCAAGGTTGGCCACCGGCTGATCGGGCGGGTAGGGCACATACGCGCCTATGCCACCTGTGCCGGTATCGTCGGCGCTGCGGTGCTCGGTCATGGCCTGACCAGCTGGCTGCCGGCCTGGGTCGGGCTGCGCATGATCGTCGGCCTGGGGATGATGTGCCAATACATGGTCATCGAGAGCTGGCTCAATGAGCAGGCCGATGTGAAACACCGGGGCGCGGTGTTCAGCGGTTACATGATTGCCTCGTACCTGGGGCTGGTGCTTGGCCAGTTGATCCTGGTGGTGCACCCGCAGCTCGGCCCTGAGTTGCTGATGCTGGTGGCGATGTGCTTTGCCCTGTGCCTGGTGCCCGTGGCGATGACCCGGCGTATTCACCCGGCGCCCTTGCGCCCGGCACCGATGGAGCCGAAGTTCTTCATCAAGCGTGTGCCGCAGTCGCTCAGTACGGTGTTGGGCTCGGGCCTGATTGTCGGCTCGTTCTACGGTCTGGCGCCTTTATATGCGTCAAGCCAGGGCATGAGTACCGAACAGATCGGTCTGTTCATGGGTAGCTGCATTTTTGCCGGCCTGCTGGTGCAGTGGCCGCTGGGCTGGTTGTCTGACCGTTATGACCGGGCCGTGCTGATTCGTAGCGTGGCGGTGGGGCTGGCACTGGCTGCTGCGCCATTGGCAATACTGCCCAGTGTGCCGCTGGAGTTGCTGTTTGGTATCGGCTTCCTGATCTCGTTGCTGCAGTTCTGCCTGTACCCGCTGGCGGTTGCCTTCTCCAATGACCACGTTGAAAGCGAGCGCCGGGTATCGCTGACGGCGATGCTGTTGGTGACCTACGGTGTGGGTGCATGTGTCGGTCCGCTGGCGGCAGGGGTTCTGATGAAGGTATTGGGTGCGCAGATGCTGTATGCCTTCTTCGTATTCTTTGCCCTGGTGCTGGTCTGGCGCATTCGGCCGAAAGCGGTTACCGGCCTGCATCAGGTACAGGATGCACCGCTGGGCCACGTGGCGATGCCGGCGGCCGGTTCGCCGTTGTCGGCGGCGCTGGACCCGCGGGTGGATGAGCAGACCGTGCAGGACGTGATGCAGGCGCCGGTGGCGGCTGAAGACACCGAGGATGAAGAGAAGGGCGCGCAGCAACACGCGCCTGAACCTGAAGAGGTCAGCAAGTCGGTGTAGGAGCGGGTTTACCCGCGAAGAGGCCAGCCCAGCAGAAACACAAATGAAAACGCCACCTCAGCAGGTGGCGTTTTCTGTTTTACCGACCGACGATCAATAATCGTCCTTGTCGAACCGCCGCGCCTCACGCTGCAGCTGGTACACGAAACTCTCGATCTTGCGTTGAGCCTGCCCGCTCAGGTTGTGGAAGCGCACGCCGGCAAAGGTGGTGTTGATGCGCTCTTCATAGTGCAGATGACGCAGTTCGACCATGGTATCCACCAGGCCCAGCGGGTTGCCCGCCTTGAAACGCTCATACACCTGGCCCAGTTGCAAGCGGTCTTCGACATTGCCTTCGAAGCGCAGTTTGCAGCCGGTGGCCGAGATATCCAGCAGCTTGCCTCGCATGGCGCCGTTGCCCTTGAGGTGAGCCCCGTCGAGGATGATGTCGACCAGTTGCGATAGCTTCAGCGCGGCGCGGAAGGCGTTGCGGCGCTGGTGGTAGGTCATCTCTTGCGGCAGGGCGCCGCTGTAGCAGCGGTGGCCGTCGACTTCGCTGATTTTCAGCTCGTGATCGCATTCCCAGGCGATGCGTACACCATCGTGGAAGCCTTCGACGCGGAAGTGCTCGCCGTTCTCGATGAATTTCTCGCCGTCACGGGGGATCATCTCGTCCAGCGCCAGGGTGTTGCTTTCGCGGTCCACGCGCACCACATAGCTCTGGAAGCGCTGGCTGCGGTCGTGGAAGGTGATGATCAGGGGGTCGTGGCTTTCCTGCAGCTGCCGCAAGTTGGCCGCAATCTCCAAGGGGGTGCTCAACACCTTGGGTGGCTGCGGGGCATCGGATTCATTGAACACAGCTTATCGTTCTCCAGGCAAAAGCGACACACGCAAGTAACGGCATTTTGCCACTATGTTCTGTGCCTTGATAGAAAAATCACACTTGGCTGAGCGCACGCGGCTTGGCCAGAGGCGAGGTGCTGCCACGGCTGTCGTAGAGTGAGGGCGAATCGCCGCCCTGAAGGATGCGGATCTGGTTGTTGGTGACCTGTTGCTGCACCTGGATGATCCGGCCATTGGTCTGGTTGACCTGCTGGCAGTCGTCCATCAGTTGCGACAGCATGTCGAGCCGCTGCAGCATCACATCACCATGGGGTGACTGCGCGGCTACAGCCTGCACACCGGTGCGGTCGGCACTCAGGCCCAGGCTGCCGAGCAATTGGCTGCGGCGCTGGCCGTGCTGCTCGAGCAAGATGATCAACGACTGCTTGCGCGCCAGGATTTGCTCCAGCAGCGGCATGTCGCGGCCATGCAGGGCGATTGCTTCCTTGTGCAGAAGGTCAAGCAGTTCCTGCATCGGGGCAATGTCATCTTCGATCAGTTGCAGCAAGGTGGTGTCGTGCATGGCTAACTCTTGGCTTTTCTAGCGTCCGTGAAGTCAGCGCGCCGTACGGTCAGCGCTGGGCTTCGAAATCAAGCAGTTTGCTGGCGACCCGGCTGGCATCGACCTGGTAGCTGCCGTCGGCGATTGCCTGTTTCAACTCGGCCACGCGGGCGCTGTTGACCACCGGCTCGTCGCGCAGCTTGTCGCTGATCTTCTGCAACTGCTGGGCCTCCTGGCTGAGGTGTACCGCTTCTCCGCTGGCGCTGGTGGCGCTTGTCGCTTCCTGGCTGGCTGCCGGTTTTTCGGCGCTGCCGGACGCGGTATTGCCGCGCACGCCGCCCGTGACGGACGGAGAGTTATTCAAACGACTGAAGTCGATGACCATGATCAGAAACCTCTGGGTATTTGGACGCTTGCCTTGTTTTCGGCCAACCCGATATAAACTTTAGGCACAAATGCACTGCCGCCTGTCGGCAAGCCCGCGAACCCGTGTTCTGACACAGTTTAGGAAAAGCGGTTCCTCACTGCCAGCGCAATCTGGTGGTTGGCCTACATACTGACCTCGACCTGGCCAGGCCCGGTAACCCTGGCCTTGACCACGCGTTTGGAGTTGAGGTTGCGTACCCGGATTTGCTCGCTCAGGCCGCCTTTGCTCAGGGCTTCGCCCGGCATGCGCACGCTCAGGCTGCCACTGCGGGCAATGATCACCACATGGTCACCCTTGCGAACCACCTCGGCCTGTTCCAGGTGTTGCGGGGTGAGCACCTGGTCGATCACCGTGGGGCGCAGCATCTTCATGCCCACCGCCTGGTCCAGCTCGGTCAGAAAGCCCTGGCCCAGGGTGCCGACGTCTCGCTCGCGCAGGGCCACGTCACCTTCGCCGACCGTGTTGTCGCGCTTGAGCGGGCGGGTTACCACTACCACGTCGCGGAAAAGTCGCACGGTGGCCGGTACAAATACCGTCCACGGTGCTGCGCCGTTGCAGCGTATCCTTACCGTCACCCGGCCCAGTGGCTTGGCCGGGCTTTCCAGCGAGGCGTCCAGCTGCTGGCTGCACAATGGCATGCGCAACCGTGGGTCCAGCGGGTTGACCTGGATTTCATAGCGGCCGGCAGTCTGGGTGGTGGACAGGTAATCTTCAACGGTGAATTCAAGAAACCCTTGGGTGACACCGATAAGCTGTTCAGGCAAGGTGAACGCGTCCGCTACCGTGCGAACGCCGGGCATCAGCAGGCACAGCGTGGCCAGCGGGCCAGTCAGCAGGCGTGTCAATCGTCGGGAAAATGTCGTTTTCGTGTGCATGACACTCAAAAAAGCAAAGCCCGTGCCGACTCGCTACCTGAGTTGCAACGAAAGGCTGAAACGTTAAGGAGTCTGGCATGGCGGGTGTTATGGATTCGGTCAACCAGCGCACGCAGCTGGTGGGGCAGAATCGCCTGGAATTGCTGCTGTTCCGCCTCAATGGCGAACAGCTTTACGGCATCAATGTGTTCAAGGTCAGGGAAGTACTGCAATGCCCTGCGCTGACCTTGCTGCCCAAGGCGCACCCTGTGGTGCGTGGCGTTGCCAATATTCGCGGGGCGACCATCCCGATCCTCGACTTGTCGATGGCCACCGGGTTGCGGCCGCTGCAGGAAGACACACGCAACAGCTTCGTGATCATCACCGAGTACAACACCAAGACCCAAGGCTTCCTGGTGCATTCGGTGGAGCGCATCGTCAACATGAACTGGGAAGAGATTCATCCACCACCCAAGGGGACCGGCCGTGACCACTATCTGACTGCGGTCACCCGGGTGGACAGCCGCATGGTCGAGATCATCGATGTGGAGAAGGTGCTGGCCGAAGTGTCGCCGTCGTCCGAGTCGGTATCGGCCGGTGTGATCGATGCCGAGGTGCAGGACAAGGCGGTATTGATGCGGGTGCTGACCGTCGACGACTCGTCGGTGGCGCGCAAGCAGGTCAGCCGTTGCCTGCAGACCGTAGGGGTCGAGGTGGTGGCGCTCAATGATGGTCGTCAGGCGCTGAACTACCTGCGTCAGCTGGTGGATGAGGGCAAAAAGCCGGAAGAAGAGTTCCTGATGATGATCTCGGACATTGAAATGCCGGAAATGGACGGCTATACGCTAACGGCGGAGATTCGCAGCGATCCGCGCATGCAAAAGTTGCACATCTGCCTGCATACTTCGCTTTCCGGGGTGTTCAACCAGGCAATGGTCAAGAAGGTCGGCGCCGATGACTTCCTGGCCAAGTTCAAGCCGGACGACCTGGCCCAACGGGTGGTCGACCGGATCAAGGCAGCGCATTGAAGCAGCCGGGGGCATGCCCCTCGGCACCAGTGATTGAAAAGAGGCGGCAGTAGTGTCTACGGGTAATTTGGATTTCGAACAGTTCCGGGTCTTCCTGGAGAAAGCCTGTGGCATCCTGCTGGGCGAGAATAAGCAGTACCTGGTTTCCAGCCGTCTCAACAAGCTGATGGAACAACAGGGCATCAAGAGCCTGGGTGAGCTGGTGCAGCGCATTCAGGCCCAGCCGCGCGGCGGCTTGCGCGAGCAGGTGGTCGATGCCATGACCACCAACGAGACCCTGTGGTTTCGCGACACCTATCCGTTCGAAGTGCTGAAGAACAAGGTTATCCCCGAGTTCATTCGCAACAACCCCGGCCAGCGACTGCGCATGTGGTCGGCGGCCTGTTCGTCGGGGCAGGAGCCGTATTCCATCTCGATGGCGATCGATGAGTTCGAGCGCAGCAACCTCGGCCAGTTGAAGATGGGGGCGCAGATCGTCGCCACCGACCTCTCCGGCACCATGCTGACCAACTGCAAGACTGGCGAATATGACAGCCTGGCGATTGCCCGCGGCTTGTCCCAGGAGCGCTTGCAGCGCTACTTCGACCCCAAGGGACCGGGGCGCTGGGCGGTCAAGCCAGCGATTCGCAGCCGTGTCGAGTTCCGCTCGTTCAACCTGCTCGACAGCTATGCCAGTCTGGGCAAGTTCGATATCGTGTTCTGCCGCAATGTGCTGATCTATTTCTCGGCGCAGGTGAAGAAGGACATCCTGCTGCGCATTCACAGTACCCTCAAGCCCGGTGGTTACCTGTTCCTCGGCGCCTCGGAAGCGCTGAACGGCTTGCCGGACCATTACCAGATGGTGCAGTGCAGCCCGGGGATCATCTACCAGGCCAAGTAAGCAAAAAGGCCGGTATCGAGAGATGCCGGCCTTTTTGTTTGCCG
>NZ_JBICII010000051.1:0-33809 GCF_043101865.1 Pseudomonas sp. zjy_15 | reverse complement strand
CATCGGTGAACGGCGGGTGGAAATTGGCCAGCAGGGCCGGTCCTTTCGCGGGTAAACCCGCTCCTACAGGTGCAGTACCAGAGACCTGCTCAGGCGACGCAAGCCTCCAGGGCTTGAGCCTCTACCCCCAGCAACCGGCTGATCCGCGCGCAGTCATCTTCCCGGCGCAACTCGGCAAACAACACCACCGCTTCAGGGTAACTGCGAGTCAGCATCGCCAGCCACTGCTTCATCCGCCCCGGCGCATAACGCGGCGACAATTTGGCCTGAGCCTGACACCAGAACTCACGCAACAGAGGCAACAAGTCCTGCCAGCTCATCGGCTGATAGTCGCGCCCGTCCCGCGCCGCTGCAATCTGCAGACCCAGGTCCGGGCGCGATACCAGCCCACGCCCGAGCATGATGTCTTCAGCGCCACTGACCTCGCGGCAACGCCGCCAGTCATCAACCGTCCAGATCTCGCCATTGGCGAACACCGGCACCTTGACCACATCCTGTACCCGCGCCACCCACTCCCAGTGCGCTGGCGGCTTGTAGCCCTCAACCTTGGTCCGCGCGTGCACCACCAGATGTGCCGAACCGCCCTCGGCCAGCGCCGTGGCGCACTCCAGCGCCCCGTCGGGGCTGTCAAAGCCCAGGCGCATCTTCGAGGTCACCGGGATATTCGCCGGTACTGCACGCCGCACCTCACGCACAATGGCGTGCAGCAACTCTGGCTCCTTGAGCAGTACCGCACCACCTCGCGACTTGTTCACTGTCTTTGCCGGGCAACCGAAGTTCAGGTCGATCACCGGCGCCCCAAGCTCGCAAGCCAGTGCGGCGTTTTCCGCCAGGCATACCGGGTCCGAACCCAGCAATTGCACACGCATGGGCACACCGGAAGCGGTGCGCGCGCCCTGGCGCAGCTCAGGCGCCAGCTTGTGGAACGAGGACGCCGGCAACAGACGGTCGCACACGCGAATGAACTCGGTGACGCACCAGTCGATACCGCCCACGCGGGTCAATACGTCGCGCAGGATGTTGTCGACCAGCCCCTCCATGGGGGCCAGGGCAATTTGCATGTCGGGGTCTCAGCGGAAAAAGCCGGCAGTTTAACAAAAATTGCCGGCGACTCAGGCACCGATCAGCGCCGGACCGTAACCCTCGACGAATTCCGCCGGCATACGCCTGGGCTTGCCGCTGGACAGCTCGATGCAGGCAAAGGTGGTTTGCGCGCGCAGCAGTGTCACACCATCGCGCGGGCGCTTGAGCTGAAAACGCCGGGTCATGCGCAGGCGCTGGTCCCAGTCAATGATCCAGGTGGCCAGTTGCAGCTCGTCGTCCTCATAGGCAGCGGCCAGGTAGTCGATTTCGTGGCGCACCACGGCCATCGCCCGGTCAAGGCGCCGGTATTCGGCCAGGTCCAGCCCCAGGCGCTGGGAATGGCGCCAGGCGCAACGCTCAAGCCAGGTCACGTAGACCGCATTGTTGGCGTGGCCAAGGCCGTCGATGTCCTCGCTGCCGACGCGCAGGTCGATGACGAAGGGTGTTGCCAGGTCCCAGCTCATTTTCGCTTCCTTGGCGCAAAAGGCGATTTAGCAGCGATCTGCGGGGCAATGTCCAGCCCCTGTGAGCCTGAGGCGGTCGTTATAGGGGCGGGCTTGCCCGCGAATCAGACACCGCGGTGGATGGCCCCGGCGGCGATACCGATATTCGCCGCTGAAGCCGCGCCGACACTGACCGCCTCAGCCCGAGCCAGCAATTCGAGCACGGCTTCACTCAGCCGCGGGTCGGCCAGCACTCGCTGGTGACCACCCTCTTCCAGCAGCATCAGCCGGCTGTCGAACCAGGCCTTGTGGATGACATGTGCCTCATCTGCGGACACGAGAGCATCATCGGCAGCATGCACCACCAGCCCCGGCAGCTCCAGCTGGTAACCCGTGACATCCAGCCGCGCAATCTGCATGCCCACATCGCGCTCGATCTGGCGAATGAACGCTGCCCGTGCCCGGGCTGGCAGCCCCAGGCGATGGGCAAAACCACGCAACACACCGAGCAACCGCGCCGGCGCTGCAATGCTGACAGCCGCCTCTGTACGCAGCCCCATCTGCAAAGCCAGCAGCACGCTCGCCCCACCCATGGAATGGCCAATGACTGCACGCAAGGGCGGCAACTCAGCCACAGCCTCAAGCAGCGCCCGGGCAAACAGCACCACATTCGCTTGCTCGCCAGGCGAACGACCATGCCCAGGCCCTTCCAGCGACACCACCGTATGCCCCGCCTGAACCAAGGTCTCGATCAAGGCGGCAAACTGCGTCGGGCGCCCCTCCCAACCGTGCATCAGCAGCACGGTCGGCCCTTGACCCCAGCGCAAGGCAGACAGACCGAAGCGCAGCGTAATGCGCTCGGCGCTGGCCAGCACAGGCAGCTCCCAATCCCGCGGCGGCAGGTTGCGCGGAGTCATGAAGGCTCGGCGCATCTTGCCCGCGACATGCTCGGGGGCCAGGCGGCCCAAGGTGCCATTGACACCGCGAATCCAGCTCAGGGTGGTCATCGCCATGCTCCAGGTTTAAAGCACCGCCGATTTGGCGGCGCGCAGAATACGGTCAGACAGGTCACTGGTCCCCAAGGCCCGGGCCAGCGCCAGCCCCCCAACCATCAGGGCCAGGTCGGCCAGCGCTTTGTCGGCATCCTCAGGGCGGTCAACCATCGCGGCAGTCATCAACTCGATGTGCTCGGCCAGCACCTCGCGGAAGACCTCCGGCAGGCGCTGCATTTCGCCCAACGCGTTAGGCAGCGGGCAAGCATGCACTTCGCAGTCCCGGTGCTTGCGCGAGAGGTAGAAGGCGCCAGCCAGCGCTCGCCGCCCGGCGCCATCGAGACTGGGGTCGATCTGGGCGAGCAAGGCTCGGCGCTCACCCAACAATTGGCGGAACGCCTCGAGCATCAGCTCGTCCTTGCTGTCGAAGTGTGCGTAGAAGCCGCCGACGGTCAGGCCTGCCGCACCCATCACCTGGCTGACGCTGGGCTCGGCCGGGCCGTGCTGGATCAGCGCAGTGCGCGCAGCCTCCAGAATGCGTTCGCGGGTTCTGCTCTTCTTGTCGCTCATCGGGCACGCACCAAACAAAATATGATGATCGAAATATTATTCTCATCATATTTTTTGGCAAGCAGAACCTGCGACCGCTTGTCGGAGGGAAAATTATTGGGGAAGGAAAAAACAAAAGGCCCATTCAATAAGCGAATGAGCCTTTAAAGTCCCGCAAAACGCGGGTAAACGTGGCGTCCCCTAGGGGACTCGAACCCCTGTTACCGCCGTGAAAGGGCGGTGTCCTAGGCCACTAGACGAAGGGGACGTAACCTTCGCGAAGATCCACTCGTGTGAACCCTGGCAGAAATGGTGGAGCTAAGCGGGATCGAACCGCTGACCTCCTGCATGCCATGCAGGCGCTCTCCCAGCTGAGCTATAGCCCCGAAACAAAAGGCTCATCAATAATCGACGAGCCTTTTTAAGCCCTGCAAAACGCAGGAAAAGTGGCGTCCCCTAGGGGACTCGAACCCCTGTTACCGCCGTGAAAGGGCGGTGTCCTAGGCCACTAGACGAAGGGGACGTAACCTTCGTGCCGATCCGCTAACGCGAACCGCGGCAAAATTGGTGGAGCTAAGCGGGATCGAACCGCTGACCTCCTGCATGCCATGCAGGCGCTCTCCCAGCTGAGCTATAGCCCCGGATTTCTAGCCTCGCGGCCCAGCGACATACCAACATCGCTTGTGTAAAACTGGCGTCCCCTAGGGGACTCGAACCCCTGTTACCGCCGTGAAAGGGCGGTGTCCTAGGCCACTAGACGAAGGGGACGAACCTTCTTACCTTCAAGACCCGGTTGCTGGACCCGGTCTTGCTTATCAGCCTTGGCTGCTAAGCGGAATTTGGTGGAGCTAAGCGGGATCGAACCGCTGACCTCCTGCATGCCATGCAGGCGCTCTCCCAGCTGAGCTATAGCCCCACAATGTCGCTTTGAACTTAACCGCTGGCTGGGTGGCTAGCGTTTCGTTTTCGTTCATCGCTGTGGACGGGGCGCATATTAAGATCGGATTGCAGGGCTGTCAAACTAATTTTCAAAAATATTCAAAAATTTTTTCACAGATAACAATCACTTACCGCCCTGCCCCGGTTTTTTGGGGCTTAGTTGGCCTGTGGGAGCGGGCGTGCCCGCAAATGCGGTATTGAATTTACCATTGCATTCGCGGGCACGCCCGCTCCCACAGGTTAGGTGCAAAGCTGAATCAGGCAATGGAAGCCAACAGCTTTTCCCACTCTTTGTTTTCTTTCTTCGACACCCCACCCAGCAGGTCCAAGGCCTGGCGCAGGCGGTAGCGGGTCAGGTCGGGACCGAGGATTTCCATGGCGTCCAGCACCGAAACCGAGCTGGCCTGGCCGGTGATGGCGGCGAACATCAGCGGCATGGCGTCACGCAGCTTCAGCTCCAGCGCCTCGACCACGGCCTGGATGCAACCGGTGATGCGCTCTTTTTCCCACTGGCGCAGGCTTTCAAGCTTCCACAGGATCAGCTGGATCACCTGGCGCACCTGGTCGGCCGACAGTTTCTTGCTTTCGAACAGCTTGGCGTCCAGCTTGAGCGCGCCTTCGAAGAAGAACCCGCCCAACGGGGCTACCTGGCTGAAGGTTTCTACCCGGCCCTGCACGTGCGGGGCAATCTTCATCATGTAATCGCTGTTGAACGCCCATTTCTGCAGGCGTGCGGCGAATTCCTCTACCGGCAGCTCGCGCAGCCACTGGCCGTTGAGCCAGGACAGCTTCTCGATGTCGAAGATCGGGCCGCCCAGCGAGATACGCGACAGGTCGAAGTGCTCGACCATTTCGGCCAGCGAGAACTTCTCGCGCTCGTCAGGCATCGACCAGCCCATGCGGCCAAGATAGTTGAGCATCGCTTCAGGCATGAAGCCCATGCGCTCATAGAAGGTGACCGAGGTCGGGTTCTTGCGCTTGGACAGTTTGGATTTGTCCGGGTTGCGCAGCAGCGGCATGTAGCACAGCTTGGGCTGCTCCCAGCCGAAGTACTCGTACAGTTTGATCAGCTTGGGCGCCGATGGCAGCCACTCTTCCCCACGCAGCACGTGGGTGATGCCCATCAGGTGGTCGTCGACCACGTTGGCCAGGAAGTACGTCGGCAGGCCGTCGTTCTTCATCAGTACCTGCATGTCCATGCGGTCCCACGGGATCTCGACATCGCCGCGCAGCATGTCCGGTACCACGCAGATGCCTTCGCTCGGCACCTTCATGCGGATCACGTGCGGCTCGCCAGCGTCCAGGCGGCGCTGCACTTCTTCGGCGCTCATCAGCAACGCACGGCCATCGTAACGCGGGGTTTCGCCGCGGGCCTGCTGCTCGGCACGCATCTGCTCCAGCTCTTCGGCGGTGCAGAAGCAGTAGAAGGCGTGGCCGGCGTCTACCAGTTCCTTGGCGTACTTGGCGTAGATTTCGCCACGCTCGCTCTGCCGGTAAGGGCCATGCGGGCCGCCGACATCCGGGCCTTCGTTCCATTCGATGCCAAGCCAGCGCAGAGCGTCGAAGATCTGTTGCTCCGACTCGCGCGTGGAGCGCAGCTGATCGGTGTCTTCGATGCGCAGGATGAACTCACCGCCGTGCTGCTTGGCAAAGCAGTAGTTGAACAGGGCGATGTAGGCAGTGCCGACATGGGGGTCGCCGGTAGGCGATGGCGCAATACGCGTGCGTACGGTGGTCATGGAGAGTCTCGAACGAAAGATGAAACAAAGGCGGGATGTTAGCAGGAGGCGGGCACCGGGCTCCAGCAATGGCGCGAACGTCACTTGTCGACAGGCCCGGCGCCGCTGTTAAATTTGTTTACATTTCTGGAACGATAGTCCCCATGCCTGCCCAACTCAAACGCCGCCTGACGATCTTCTTCACCCTGGTGGCCATCATTGCCCTTGCCTTCCTGGCCCACTGGTACTTCAAGGGCCGCTTCTACGAAAGCACCGACAACGCCTACGTGCAGGGCGAGATCACCCGTATCTCCAGCCAGCTCGGCGCACGTATCGAAACAGTGCCGGTCGAGGACAACCAGCACGTCAGCAAGGGTAGCTTGCTGGTGCGCCTGGAAGCCGCCGACTTCGAGCTGGCGGTCGAACGCGCCCGTGCCGCCCTGGCCACCCGCGAAGCCGAGTATGCGCAAGCGCAAAGCCGCCTCACCCAACAAGGCAGCCTGATTGCCGCCGGCCAGGCCCAGTTGGCGGCCACCCAGGCCACGTTCGACCGCTCGCGGCTGGACCTGAGCCGCGCGGAGAAGCTGCGCAAACCGGGTTTTGTCTCCGAAGAGCGGGTCACTACCCTGTCGGCGGACAGCCATGTCGCCGGCTCCCAGGTCGACAAGGCCCGCGCCGACCTGCAAAGCCAGCGCCAGCAGGTCACCGCCCTGAACGCCGAGCTCAAGCGCCTCGATGCGCAAATCGCCAATGCCCGCACCGACCTGGCCCAGGCCGAACTGAACCTGACCCGCTGCGAAATCCATGCGCCGATCAGCGGCACCATCGGCCAGCGTAGTGCGCGCAATAGCCAGGTGGTGCAGGCCGGTGCCTACCTGCTGTCGATCGTGCCGGATGAAGACATCTGGGTGCAGGCCAACTTCAAGGAAACCCAGATCGGCCGCATGCACCCCGGCCAGCGCGCAGAGCTGCTGTTCGACAGCTACCCAGACACACCGATCGAAGGCCGGGTGGACAGCCTGTTCGCCGCGTCCGGTGCGCAGTTCAGCCTGCTGCCACCGGACAACGCCACCGGCAACTTCACCAAAGTTGTGCAGCGCATCCCGGTAAAACTCACGTTCCGCGCCGACAACCCGTTGCATGGGCGTATTCGCCCCGGCATGTCGGTGACCGCCACTGTCGACCTGCGCAGTGAAGACGTAGACCACAATGGCCGGTGACCAACTGCTGCGCCCCACGGCGGAGCCAACCCGGCGCGACTGGATCGCGGTGATGAGTGTGATGCTCGGTGCCTTCATGGCAGTGCTGGACATCCAGATCACCAACTCCTCGTTGAAGGACATCCAGGGCGCACTGTCGGCGACGCTGGAAGAAGGCTCATGGATTTCCACCTCGTACCTGGTAGCGGAAATCATCATGATCCCGCTAACAGCCTGGCTGGTGCAGTTGCTGTCGGCGCGGCGCCTGGCGGTGTGGGTATCCGGCGGCTTCCTGCTGTCGTCGCTGCTATGTTCGATGGCCTGGAACCTGGAGAGCATGATCCTTTTCCGCGCCCTGCAGGGTTTCACCGGCGGCGCGCTGATCCCGCTGGCCTTTACCCTGACCCTGATCAAGCTGCCCGAGCACCACCGCGCCAAAGGCATGGCGATGTTCGCCATGACCGCCACTTTTGCCCCCTCCATCGGCCCCACCCTGGGCGGCTGGCTGACCGAGAACTGGGGCTGGGAGTACATCTTCTACATCAATATCCCGCCGGGCCTGCTAATGATCGCCGGCTTGTTATACGGGCTTGAGAAGAAGGAGGCGCACTGGGAGCTGCTGAAAAGTACCGATTACGCCGGGATCGTCACCCTCGGCCTTGGGTTGGGCTGCCTGCAGGTGTTTCTCGAGGAAGGCCATCGCAAGGACTGGCTGGAGTCGCACCTGATCGTCGGCCTGGGCAGCGTTGCCCTGGTCAGCCTGATCACCTTCGTCATCCTGCAGTTTTCCAAGCCACACCCACTGATCAACCTGCGCATCCTCGGCAACCGCAACTTTGGCCTGTCGAGCATCGCCAGCCTGGGCATGGGCGTGGGCCTGTACGGGTCGATCTATCTGCTACCGCTGTACCTGGCGCAGGTACAGGGTTACAACGCCTTGCAGATTGGCGAGGTGATCATGTGGATGGGTATTCCGCAGCTGTTCCTGATCCCGCTGGTGCCGCAACTGATGAAGGTGATATCGCCCAAGGTACTATGCGCGCTGGGGTTTTGCTTGTTCGGCGCTGCCAGTTTCGGTTCGGGGGTGCTCAACCCGGACTTTGCCGGGCCGCAGTTCAACCATATCCAGATCATCCGCGCCCTGGGCCAGCCGATGATCATGGTGACCATCTCGCTGATTGCCACCGCGTATATCCAACAACAGGATGCCGGGTCCGCGTCGAGCCTGTTCAATATTCTGCGTAACCTCGGTGGCGCGATTGGTATTGCCTTGCTGGCCACCCTGCTGGATGCGCGGACCAAGGTGTATTTCGACTACCTGCGCGAATCGGTGGTGCCGAGCAACCCGCAGGTGGCTGAGCGGCTGGCGCAATTGGCGGAACGGTTGGGCAGTGACAATGCAGCGCTGGGCAAACTTAGCGAGATTACCCACCAACAGGCCATGATCATGGCGTACAACGATGCCTTCCACTTTGTCGGAATCGGGTTGGCGGTGAGCATGGTGGCGGTGTTGCTGACCCGCAAGTTGCCGGAGGGGCTGAAGGCTGGGGAGGCCCATTGAGGCTATTACAGATTAGATGCGGTCCCTGTGGGAGCGGGCATGCCCGCGAACACCGGCGCAGCCGGTGCCAGCCACCGCGTTGAATTCTTCGCGGGCACGCCCGCTCCCACAGGGCCCGCGCCCGGCTTCAGCTGCTAATCAACCGCTCCCGCAGCTGCGCAATCTCGTCACGCAACTGCGCCGCAGCTTCGAACTCCAGGTCGCGGGCGAACTGCATCATTTTCTCTTCCAGCTGCTTGATGCGCTTGGTGATCTCGCCCGGCGTACGCAGTTCGGCCTCGTAACGGGCGCTCTCCTCCGCCGCCTTGGCCATGCCCTTGCGCTTCTTGCTGCGCGCACCGGGCACGGTGGCACCCTCCATGATGTCGGCGATGTCCTTGACCACGCCCTTGGGCACGATGCCGTTGGCTTCGTTGAAGGCGATCTGCTTCTCGCGGCGGCGCTCGGTTTCGTCGATGGCTCGCTGCATGGAGCCTGTTACGTTATCGGCGTACAGAATGGCCCGGCCATTGAGGTTACGTGCCGCGCGGCCAATGGTCTGGATCAGGGAGCGCTCGGAACGCAGAAAACCTTCCTTGTCCGCATCGAGGATGGCCACCAGCGACACCTCGGGCATGTCCAGGCCCTCGCGCAGCAGGTTGATGCCCACCAGCACGTCGAAGGTGCCCAGGCGCAGGTCGCGGATAATTTCCACCCGCTCCACCGTATCGATGTCCGAGTGCAGGTAGCGTACCCGCACGTCGTGGTCGGCCAGGTAATCGCTGAGGTCCTCGGCCATGCGTTTGGTCAACGTGGTCGCCAGCACTCGCTCGCCTGCCGCGACACGCTTGCGGATCTCGGACAGCAGGTCGTCGACCTGGGTCAACGCCGGGCGCACCTCTACCTGCGGGTCGACCAGCCCGGTCGGGCGCACCACCTGCTCCACCACGCGCCCGGCATGCTCAGCCTCGTAGGGGCCCGGGGTGGCCGAAACGAAAATGGTCTGCGGGCTGACATCCTCCCACTCGTCGAAACGCATCGGCCGGTTGTCCAGCGCTGAAGGCATGCGGAAGCCGTACTCGACCAGGGTCTCCTTGCGTGAACGGTCGCCCTTGTACATGGCACCGACCTGCGGAACGCTGACGTGGGATTCGTCGATCACCAGCAGCGCATCGGGCGGCAGGTAATCGTAAAGGGTGGGCGGCGGCGCCCCGGCCGGGCGCCCGGACAGGTAACGCGAGTAGTTTTCGATGCCGTTGCAGTAGCCCAGTTCGAGGATCATCTCCAGATCGAAGCGGGTGCGTTGCTCCAGGCGCTGCGCTTCGACCAGCTTGTTGGCCTTGTGCAGGTATTCCAGACGCTCTTTCAGTTCGTCCTTGATGCCCTCCACTGCTTCCAGCAGGGTTTCCCGCGGGGTGACGTAGTGGCTCTTGGGGTAGAAAGTGAAACGTGGCAGCTTGCGGAAAACCTCACCGGTCAACGGATCGAAAGCGGCGATGTTCTCCACTTCATCGTCGAACAGTTCGATACGGATGGCTTCCAGATCCGATTCGGCCGGGAAGATGTCGATCACGTCGCCGCGTACCCGGAAAGTGGCACGGGCAAAGTCCATTTCGTTGCGGGTGTACTGCAGGTCGGCCAGGCGGCGCAGCAGCGCGCGCTGGTCGAGCTTGTCGCCACGGTCCACGTGCAGGACCATTTTCAGGTAGGTCTCGGGGCTGCCCAGGCCGTAGATGCACGACACAGTGGTCACGATGATCGCGTCACGCCGCTCCAGCAGCGCCTTGGTCGCCGACAAGCGCATCTGCTCGATGTGGTCGTTGATCGAGGCGTCCTTCTCGATGAAGGTGTCTGACGACGGCACGTAGGCTTCTGGCTGGTAGTAGTCGTAATAGGAAACGAAGTACTCCACCGCGTTATTGGGGAAGAACGCCTTGAACTCCCCGTACAACTGCGCGGCCAGCGTCTTGTTGGGCGCCAGCACCAGCGTCGGGCGCTGCACCTGCTGGATGACGTTGGCAATACTGAAGGTCTTGCCCGAGCCAGTCACCCCGAGCAGCGTCTGGTGCGACAACCCCGCCTCGATGCCTTCGACCAACTGGCGGATAGCCTCGGGCTGGTCGCCGGCCGGCTGGAAACGTGTGACGAGCTGGAACTCGGACATGAAGGACCTCGCGGTGCAGCAGCTGTAAATTTAGCCAGTAGTCTATACCCAAATGCGCCCGTTCGGGGGCGCTTTCAAGGCACAGGAGTGGGCGTGTGCAACGGTGGACACGGCAATTGGACCAATGGTCGAAAAATATTTGCGCAAATAGCCCTAAAAGCTGCGCCAGAGTGTCGCGGTGACCGGTCGGTATCACTATACTGACTCCCCGTTTGTGCACCGCTTCAGTGCATTCGGCTGGAGCGTGTACGCCCTATCACACTCCAATCAGAGCCAAGGTAACAATGAGCCTGTTTTCCGCTGTCGAGCTGGCACCCCGCGACCCTATTCTGGGCCTCAACGAAGCATTCAACGCCGACCCACGTACCGACAAGGTCAACCTGGGCGTAGGCGTGTATTGCAATGAGGAAGGCCGCATTCCGCTGCTGCGCGCCGTGATCGAAGCCGAAACCCAGCGTGCCGCCCAGCACGCTTCGCGCGGCTACCTGCCGATCGACGGCATCGCCACCTACGACCAGGCTGTGCAGAAGCTGCTGTTCGGCGCCGAGTCGCCACTGCTGGCCGCTGGCCGCGTGGTCACCGTGCAGGCCGTCGGTGGTACCGGCGCGCTGAAGATCGGCGCCGACTTCCTCAAGCGCCTCTCGCCAAACGCCGTGGTTGCCATCAGCGACCCGAGCTGGGAAAACCACCGTGCGCTGTTCGAATCGGCCGGCTTCCCGGTGCAGAACTACCGCTACTACGATGCGCCGACCAACGACGTCAACCGCGCTGGCATGCTCGAAGACCTCAACGCCCTGCCGTCCGGCTCGATCGTGGTGCTGCACGCCTGCTGCCACAACCCGACGGGTGTCGACCTGAACCTGGACGACTGGAAGAACGTCCTGGAAGTGGTCAAGGCCAAGGGCCACGTGCCGTTCCTCGACATGGCCTACCAAGGCTTTGGTGACGGTATCGCCGAAGACGCCTTCGCCGTGCGCCTGTTCGCCGAGTCGGGCCTGGAGTTCTTTGTTTCCAGCTCGTTCTCCAAATCGTTCTCGCTGTACGGCGAGCGCGTCGGCGCACTGTCGATCGTCACCGCCTCCAAGGACGAGAGCACCCGCGTGCTGTCGCAGGTCAAGCGCGTGATCCGCACCACCTACTCCAACCCGCCAACCCACGGCGCAACCATTGTTGCCACCGTGCTGAACAGCGCAGAGCTGCGCCAGATGTGGGAAACCGAACTGGCCGAAATGCGCGAGCGTATCCACGGCATGCGCAAACAGATGGTATCGCTGCTGGCCGAATACGGTGCCAACCGCGACTTCAGCTTCGTTGGCCGCCAGGTCGGCATGTTCTCCTACTCGGGCCTGACCGTTGAACAGGTCGCCCGCCTGAAGAACGATTTCGGCATCTATGCCCTGGACACCGGCCGTATCGCGGTGGCCGCGCTGAACCAGAGCAACATCCACGTGGTGACCAAAGCTATCGTGGAAGTGCTGTAACTCATTGTTTTGCCTGGGGGTGGGTTGACTTCTCCCGGGCAATCAGTAAGATACGCGCAGATTCCGCGATAGCTCAGTCGGTAGAGCAAATGACTGTTAATCATTGGGTCCCTGGTTCGAGTCCAGGTCGCGGAGCCAGACATTGAAGAAGCCCCCGGATGCGCAAGCAACCGGGGGCTTTTTCGTTGCGCTGAAATTATTGGCCAGCAACGGTGAACGGCGGGCGGAGATTGGCCAGCAGGCCCGGCCCATTCACGGGTGACCCGGCGCCAACGGCCTGTGCCGAATCACCAATGCGTGTGCAGGACCGGGTTTACCCGCGAAGAAGCCGGCATCGCCAACAGAGGCCTCAATCACTGCGCCCGATCGGGTAAAACGCCCCCCGGCTCCACACCCCAAGCCATTCCTCACCATCGATCACACGCGGCACCGCCAGCTCCACCAGTTGGTAAAACACATTGCGATGTATCAGCGCCTCCAGGTTGCTGCGCATCAGCACATACGGTGATGGCTCCTGCGTCACCGGGTCGATCACCACCCGCAGGGGGTTATCCGGCCCGGCCTCGACCTGGTCCTCGACATTGCTGGTAAAGCGCAGCACCTGCTGTTCGCCTTCCCCCTGCACTTCCAGCAGCACGGCCACGAACGGCGCATCGTCGACACGAATGCCGACTTTCTCTACCGGGGTGATCAGGAAATAGTCATCGCCATCGCGGCGAATGATGGTCGAGAACAGCCGCACCATCGGCTTGCGCCCGATCGGCGTGCCCAGGTAGTACCAGGTGCCATCACGGGCGATGCGCATGTCGATGTCACCACAGAAATCCGGGTTCCACAGGTGCACCGGCGGCAGCCCCTTGGCCTTGGGGATCTGCGCCAGAAGGTCATTGGCCTTGCCGGAGTCACTCATCACGCTTGCCTCATTCACTCATGCCCAGGAGACTACGAGCGTACTCGCGCATCGGCGCGCCAAGCAAATCCTCCGGGGTGTTGTCGTGGAACGTCAACAAACCGCCACGGCTCTTGATGCGCGCGGTGTCGATCAGGTAGCGGGTATTGGTTTCTATCAGCATCATCTGCACCACGCCAGTATCCCAGCCCAAGCGGTCGACGGCCTGCTCGTCATACCACTCGTCACCATTGCCGATGCGATCGTCGGTACGCGCGAAGCGGGTGTACAGCAGGTAGTCGGCGCCTACCGAGCGCGCCTGGGCAATGGCCTCTTCCAGGCCCAGCGGGCCCTGGGCGCGACGCACCATCGGGAAGTATTCGACAAAGCTCTTGAAGGCCTGCTGGGCCACTGCATTCTGCCGAGGCACCGGCCCCTTGCCCGGCGGCACGAACGCACCTTGGCCAATGAAAATGAATGAATCAGGCTGCAGGCGGATCGACAAGGTGCGACGGGTTTCGCTGTGGTCCAGCAGACCGGCATCGCTCATGTGATAGCGGACACCCTCGCCCATATCACTGACATTCATGCAGCCGCCCAGCGCCATCAGCGCCAGCAGCAAGACCAGGCTACGCATCTTTCCTCCAGTGGCCGGCGACGAAAAACCGGCGAATAGCCGGCGGATGCAGCTTTTGCGCCAGCTTCAGCCACCGATCACTTTCATGACCGTCACGCCGCCGGAAAAGGCCAGGTCCTGTTTGTCTGCCAATGCCTTGACCAACAACCGCTGCAAGGCCGGCAACGCCTGATGACGCGGCTTTTCCAGCAGGTCGCCGACGAAGTGCCGGTTACCAGACGACAGGCAGCCATGCAGCCAGCCCGTGGAAGACAGGCGCAGCCGCGAGCAGGTACGGCAAAACGGCACGCTTTCGTTGGCGATAACGCCAAAGTGGCCCCTGCCGGGAATGTGGTAACGCATGGCAGTGGCGTCCAGCGGCGCATCCACCTGGGCGTAGGCATACTGGCCACCGATCAGCGCAAGCAGTTGGTCGAGGCCGACAAACTGTTGGAGAAAGGCGTTACGATCGTGGGCCAGGTGCCCCATGCGCATCAGTTCGATGAAGCGCAGTTCGAAGCCGCGCGCGAGGCAGTAATCCAGCAGCGGCAGTACCTGATCGAGGTTTTTCCCTCGCATCGGCACCATGTTGACCTTGATTCGCATGCCCAGGGCGCTCGCCCGCTCCATTCCGTCCAGCACAGTACCCAGGTCGCCGCCACGGGCAATCTGGCGGAAAGCCAGGGGGTCGAGGGTGTCGAGGGAAACGTTCAGCCGACGAATCCCGGCCGCCTGCAGTTGCGGCAACTTGCGCGCCAGCAACTGGCCATTGGTGGTCAGCGAGATGTCGTCAAGGTCGAGTTTGGCCACGGCAGCCAGAAAGGCATCCAGACGCGGGCTAACCAATGGCTCACCGCCAGTAATGCGCAGGCGCTCGATACCGGCAGCTTCGATCAGGTAGGCCACGCCACGGGCCAAGGCATCCGACGACAACTCGTCCTGCGCCGCCACCAACCGCTTGCCGTCAGGTACGCAGTAGGTACAGGCGTAGTTGCAGGCAGCCGTCAGGCTGACGCGCAGGTTACGAAAGCGCCTGCCTTGACGATCGACAATCATGAATGACTCCGGCATGGATGAAGGGGCTGGCAAAACCTGACTCATAAATCAGGTTTTTGCAAGCCCCAATGAACAATGCCGAATGTTCAAGCGATAGCCGAACGCTTCAGACTGCGCTGCCGAGTAGAGAACCCACGACGCAGTACTTGTGGGAGCGGGCGTGCCCGCGAAGAATCAAACGCGGTGGCTGGCACCGGCTGCGCCCGCTGCCACAGGGCCCGCGCAGTTCCGTGCAATGCTCAGTTCGAGGGTTCCGGGTCGCGCTTGCGCTTGTTGCCCATCCGCACGCCAATATCCATCAGGAACTGGAAGAAGCCTTCCTGATCCTCCAGCACATTGCTCCAGAATGGCGAGTGGTACAGCGCTACAGCGCCGTGCACCAGCGCCCAGGCAGCGCAGTAATGGAAATACGGTGGCACGTCTTCGAGTTTGCCTTCACTGATACGGCCCTTTATCAACAGGGTCAGGCGATCGAAGTTGGAAGCACGGATGCTGTGCAACTGCTCGACCATTTCCGGCACCTGGTTGCCCTTGACCACCTTTTCTTCAAGGCGGTCGAACAGCCGGTAGCGCTGCGGGTCGCGCATGCGGAACTCGAAGTAGGCGCGCGACAGGGCTTCCTTGTCACGGTCGACGTCGGCCGAGTGCAACAGCTCGTTCAGGTCACGCTCGTAATCGAGCATCAGGCGAAGGTAGATCTCCGCCTTGGACTTGAAGTGCTTGTAGATCGTGCCTTTGCCGATGCCCACGGCGTCGGCGATCATCTCGACAGTGACGCTGTCTTCACCTTGCTCGAGAAACAGCTTGAGCGCGGTATCGAGGATTTCCTGTTCGCGACGGCGAAACTCACGGACCTTACGAGGTTCTTTCTGCATGGGAAGGACTGGATGACAATCGAAGCGGTTTATTATGCCTAACTTGCGGGAAATTGCACGGATCATCCACACATGTCTGTGTTTCACGATGCATACGGCCATGCGCTGCGGGAGGAATGAAACGTTGGCGTATTCCAAATCTGTTTAAAAAACGTCCACTATGCACTGGCACTGCGCCAAACCTGACCAATACTTGAAGTGTTGGCGCGGCGCATCCCCCCCAGTGGCGCGCCGATAAAGGTGCTCAGGGACCGCGTACCTTTGTTTTACTCCTAATGGTCTTAACCCGGATTCCTCCCCCAGAACCCGGGTTTTTTTTGTGTTTTTGTGGGGAGGATGGTGTGACGGCTGTCAGGTGCGTGACGCAAGATTTTCAGCGCCTGTGAGATCGAGCGCCGCCCGCGCGGCGCTTCGCGGGTAAACCCGCTCCTACGCTTGTTTCGGGCCAATTAGGCCTGGGGGATTTGCGCGCGAACGCCTTGGCGCACGCCTCGATATCGCGTCGTACAAACAAGGCGGCCGCGCGCGCCTGGCACAGGACGGACTGGCCCGAAACAAACGTAGGAGCGGGTTTACCCGCGAAGCGCCGCGCGGGCGGCGCTCGATCTCATAGGCGCTGCAAGGGCTGTGGCAGGCACCTTGTGACCCTCACGCAATCTCCAACCCCGGTGAATCAATCCACACGCGCCAACGGGAATAGCCGCTTGAAGTTGGCGGTAGTCTGCTCGGCCAGTTGCTCATAACTGGCCCCACGCAGGGAAGCCACATACTCCGCCACCTCCCGCACATACTGCGGCAAGTTCGGCTTGCCCCGGTGCGGAATCGGCGCCAGGTACGGCGAATCGGTCTCCACCAGCAAGCGATCGACAGGCACCTGCCGCGCCACTTCACGCAACGCTTCGGCATTGCGGAAGGTCACGATGCCCGACAGCGAGATGTAATAACCCAGGTCCAGCGCAGCCTTGGCCATGTCCCAGTCCTCGGTAAAGCAGTGCAGCACGCCAGCCTGCGGCAGGTTGGCCTCACGCAGCAGCGCCAGGGTATCGGCGCGCGCCGCCCGGGTATGCACGATCACCGGCTTGCCAGTCTGCCTGGAGGCCTCCAGGTGCAGGCGGAACGAGGCCTGCTGGAGCTCCGCAGCCTCCGGCTCGTAGTGGTAATCCAGCCCGGTTTCACCAATCGCCACCACATGCGGGTGGGCCAATTCGCGCAACAGCCATTCCAACGCCGGGGTTTCGCCAGGGGCCAGGTCCAGCGGGTGCACGCCCACCGAGCAATCGACGTCAGCGTACTGCTCGCTCAGCGCCTTCACTGCACCCGCATTCTCGGCACTGACGCCAATGCACAAGAAATGCCCAACCCCACGCTCACGCGCCGCCTGCAGGGCAGCATCGAGGGAGCCCTGGTGGGCACTGAGGTCAAGACGGTCGAGGTGGCAATGAGAATCTACGAGCATGGGATAACGGCACACATGAAAAATGGAAAATCAGCGGGCACCCGGCAGTTGCAGCCAGTGAGCCAGCAGCGATTCAAGCAACAAGGCACGGTTGAGGTTGGCCTTGCCCAGCACCTTCTGGCGCTGCTCGAGGATCCATGCCTGCACCTCCAGCACCTTGGTCTGGCGGCTCTTCTGCGCCAGGTACTGCACGACCTTGCGCATATCGGCCAAGCCTAACCCTTCCTCGTCCTGGGTCAACTGGTAGCGCAGGATCAGGTGCGACCAATCGCAAAACCAGTCGAACAGCAGTAACAACGGCACACCGCTCCAGGCATCGGCCAGCTGGCTGGGCGATTGCTGCTGCTTGAGCAGCTTCTTCACCCCGTCAGTAACCAGCGCACGTTGCTCGCGCACACCCTGCGCCTGCAAGTTGACCGCCATCAATGGCGAACCCGCGGCCAGCGTCAGCAACTCATCGCGCTCGACCTCGTCGCAGTCGGGTAACGCGCCAGCCAGCCATGCCTGGCTCTGGGCCAGGCTGGGCTGCGGACAGACGACCTGCTGGCAGCGGCTCTTGATCGTCGGCAACAGGCGGCTGGGCTGGTGCGTAACCAGCAACAACACGGTATCACCGGAAGGTTCTTCAAGGCTTTTGAGCAGGGCGTTGGAGGCGTTGACATTCATCGCCTCCACCGGCTCGATCAACACCACCTTGCGCCCGCCCAGCTGCGCGGTTTGTACCACAAAGGCCACCAGTTCACGGACCTGGTCGACCTTGATCGGCTTGTCAGCCTCCTCAGGCTCGAGGACGAAGTTGTCCGGGTGGCTGCCGGCCTTGAGCAACAGGCACGACTTACACGCCCCACAAGCGTCCAGGCCCTGCGGCTGTTGGCACAACAGGCGCGCCATCAGACGCTCGGCCAGGGCCCGCTTGCCAATACCCTGCGGTCCATGCAGCAGATAAGCGTGGGCGTGCCGGCCGCGACCGGCCAGTTGCTGCCACAGCGCCTGCTGCCAAGGGTAGGCCTCAGCCACGGCAACGCCCCAGAATGCCTGGCAGCAGTGCATCAATGTCACGCTGCACAGCCTCCAGGGATTGTGCTGCATCGAGCAAGCTGTAGCGCTGTGGCGCACCCTGGGCGCGCTGCAGGTACGCCTGGCGCACCGCTTCGAAGAAGGCCTGTCCTTCCTGTTCGAATCGGTCCAGGCGGCCACGGGCGGCGGCTCGGGCAAGGCCGACTTCTACCGGCAGGTCGAAGACCAGGGTCAGGTCCGGGCGCAGGTTGCCCTGGACGAACTGCTCCAGGGCAGCGATACGCTCGACCGACAAGCCACGACCGCCGCCCTGATAGGCATAGGTAGCGTCCGTGAAACGGTCACACAGCACCACAGACCCGCGGGCCAGCGCCGGACGGATCACCTGCGCCAGGTGTTGGGCGCGAGCGGCGAACACCAGCAGCAGCTCGGTGTCGGCCGCCATGCCTTCGTCGCTCGGGGCCAGCAACAGTTCACGCACCTTTTCCGCCAGCGGCGTGCCGCCTGGCTCACGGGTCAGCACCACGTCCAGGCCGTGCTCGCGCAGGCGCGCGGCCAGGTAGTCGCGGTTGGTGCTCTTGCCCGCACCTTCGGGGCCTTCCAAAGTAATAAACAAGCCGCTCACAGGCAGTCCTTAATGTTGTTCGTCAGGCATCGGCCGCTCGGCCGCTTGCGCACCGCCGACAGGGGCATCCTGCGCAGGCGCTTCCTCGGGAGCGGGCTCAGGGCGCTGCGCGTCATCGGCGCCCGACGCCTGCTCGGCATCATCGGCACTTGGCTTTGCCTCTTGCTGCGGCGCGGGGCTGGAGCGGTAGTCCGACCGGCGCTTGAGCTGGAATTCGCGCACCGCCGAGTTGTGGCCGTCGAGGTCGTCGGAGAACACATGGCTGCCGTCGCCGCGGGCGACGAAGTAAAGACTGGTGCCATTGGACGGGTTCAGCGCCGCATGAATCGCCTCGCGGCCAACCATGGCGATCGGGGTCGGCGGCAGGCCGGTCATGGTGTAGGTGTTGTAGGGCGTAGGCTCGCGCAGGTCGGCGCGGGTGATCTTGCCGTTGTAGCGTTCACCCATGCCATAGATAACCGTCGGGTCGGTCTGCAGCATCATACCCAGGCGCATACGCCGCACGAAGACGCCGGCGATCTGCCCGCGCTCCTGCGGAATGCCGGTTTCCTTTTCGACCAGAGAGGCCATGATCAGCGCCTGGTAAGGGTCGCGATACGGCAGGTCTGTGGAACGCTCGGCCCACTCCTTGGCCAGCACTTCGTCCAGGCGCATGTAGGCCTGCTGCAGCAACTCGACATCGGTCATACCCCGCACGAAGCGGTACGTGTCGGGGAAGAAGCGGCCTTCGGGGAATACGCCGGTATGGCCGAGCTTGTCCATGACCTCGGCATCCGACAAGCCATCAAGGGTATGCTTGATCTTTTCATGCTTGGCCACGGCCGCGCGCACCTGGCGGAAGGTCCAGCCTTCGACCAGAGTGAGGTTGTACTGCACCACGTCGGCACGGCGCCAGGCGTCGAACAACTGCTCGACGGTCATGCCTGGGGTAAGACGGTACTCGCCGGTGTGCAGGGGGGTGCCGGCCATGTTGAAGCGCCAGTACAAACGCAACCAGACGGCATCGTCGAGCAACCCTTCTCGTTGCATGCTGTAGAACATGCGGTTGGGGTTGGTGCCATTGGGCACATCGAGCAGGCGTTCCTGCGTGACGTGCAAGGGCTGCTCCAGGACCGAGTTGACCTTCCAGGCCGACCAGCCAAACGCCAGGCCGGCAAGGATCAAGCCCATCTCCAGCAACAGCAGGAATTTACGTCTCACGAATTCAGGTTTCCAGTAACGTACGGGCAACGGCCTGCAGTTTACGAGTGAGCGGGCCTGGCGACCAGTTTAACGCGGCTACGCCACACACAGGCCAAATGCCGTAAACGCTATTGCAAACAAATACTTCATCTGCTTGCTCCAGCGCGTCGAATGACAGGTCGCAGACTTGTACCGCAATACCCAGCAGCGGGGCCTGTTCCAGCAGTGCGGCACGCATCACTCCCGCCACACCGCAACGGCTAAGGTCGGCAGTAAGCAGCACGCCATCACGCACCAGAAACAGATTGCTGTATACCCCTTCGATCACCCTGCCCTGCGCGTCACGCATCAGGCCTTCGGCATGGCCGCTGTCCTGCCATTCGGCACGGGCCAGCACCTGCTCCAGGCGGTTGAGGTGTTTGAGGCCGGCCAGCAGTGGTTGTTCCCCAAGCCGGGTCTGGCAAGGGAACAAGCGCACGCCATGCTCGGCATGCTCGGCAGGATAGCGGGGTAATGGGCTGCCTTGCAGGATCCGCCGCGGAGCGGCATCGACAGCGGGCGCATAGCCACGCTGGCTATCGCCACGGGTCAGAATGAGTTTGACGACACCCTCGCCCAACTGGCTGGCATAGCGCAGCAACTCGTCGCGTACCAGCGCCAGGTCGGCGTTGATTGCCAGGCGCTGGCAGCCCAGTGCCAAGCGTGCGAGGTGGCCGTCCAGCAAGCTGGGCCGGGCGCCTCGCACAGCGATGGTTTCGAACAGGCCATCGCCGTAGGCCAGGCCGCGGTTCTGCAGGTTGAGTGCAGTCGCCGGCTGGCCGTCGATCCAGCTGTGCATCAGCCGGCAAACCGGCGGAATACCAGCGAGCCGTTGGTGCCGCCAAAGCCGAACGAGTTGGACAGCACCACGTCGATCGGCATGCTGCGCGCCTGGTGGGGAACGAAGTCGAGGTCACACCCCTCGTCCGGCTCGTCCAGGTTGATGGTCGGCGGGGCCATCTGGCTATTGATGGCCAGCACGCTGAAGATCGCCTCCACCGCGCCCGCGGCGCCCAGCAAGTGACCGGTCATCGACTTGGTCGAGCTGACCGCCAGCTTGTAGGCATGCTCGCCGAACACGCGCTTGATCGCCGCCACTTCGGCCACATCGCCCGCCGGGGTAGAAGTGCCGTGGGCGTTGATGTAGCTGACTTCTTCCGGCTGGATACCGGCATCGCGCAAAGCGTTGGCCATGCAGCGGGCAGCGCCCTCGCCAGAGTCGGGTGGCGAGGTCATGTGGTAGGCGTCGCCGCTCATGCCAAAGCCAACCAGCTCTGCATAGATAGTCGCACCGCGGGCCTTGGCGTGCTCCAGCTCCTCGAGCACCAGGGCTCCGGCACCGTCGGACAACACAAAGCCGTCACGCCCCTTGTCCCACGGCCGGCTGGCCCGGCTGGGTTCGTCGTTGCGGGTGGACAACGCGCGCGAAGCGCCAAAACCGCCCATGCCCAGACCACAAGCGGCCATTTCGGCGCCACCAGCGATCATCACGTCAGCTTCACCGTAGGCGATATTGCGCGCGGCCATGCCGATGCAATGGGTGCCGGTGGTGCAAGCGGTGGCGATGGCGTAGTTCGGCCCCTGCAGGCCCAGGTGGATCGACAGGAAACCGGAGATCATGTTGATGATCGAACCCGGCACGAAGAACGGCGAAATGCGGCGCGGCCCCGAATCGTGCAGGGTGCGGCTGGTTTCTTCGATGTTGGTCAGGCCACCGATGCCCGAGCCCATGGCCACGCCAATACGCTCACGGTTGGCGTCGGTGACCTCCAGGCCGGCATTACGCACCGCCTGGAAACCGGCCGCCAGGCCGTACTGGATGAACAGATCGAGTTTGCGGGCCTCTTTGGCCGACAGGTACTGCTCAACCTCGAAGCCTTTCACCGAGCCGCCAAAACGGGTGGAGTAGGCAGACAGGTCCGTGTGTTCGATCGGACCAATGCCACTGCGGCCAGCCAGAATGCCCTGCCAGGTGCTCGGTACATCGGTACCCAGTGGCGACAGCATACCCATACCGGTGACCACGACGCGTCTACGCGACACAGTACTCTCCTTTTCTAATAACAGAGTCTCTTGCCATTGCATTCAAGCGCAGGAATGCAATGGCAACAGACTCTTGGTGCGCGGTGAACGAAGCGGCCTGAAGAACGCGAGGCGCTCGCAAAGAAAAAACCGCACGCCAGCGAAGGCAGTGCGGTTTTCCCCGACAAGTAGCGTCGACTGTAGCGTCTTAGGCCTGGTGGGCCAGGACGTAGTCGATAGCAGCTTGAACGGTAGTGATCTTCTCGGCTTCTTCGTCAGGGATTTCGGTCTCGAATTCCTCTTCCAGAGCCATCACCAGTTCAACGGTGTCAAGCGAATCGGCACCCAGGTCATCGACGAAGGACTTGGAGTTAGTCACTTCTTCTTCCTTGACGCCCAGTTGCTCGGCGACGATTTTCTTGACGCGTTCTTCGATGGTGCTCATACCTAGTTTTCACTCCTAATGGATATATGTCAGGCAGCTGGCCGGTGGCTAATTTTATAGAAAGACGTTCGCTTTTCAAGCGAAACGCACCTTCAGGCTAGTCACCACACCCGCTACCTGGAATCTGGTTGCAGCTTTATAACGGATTTTAGGCTCGCAGTATGACTCTTTTTTTACGAAACCCGTCACATTGAGTTGCAGTATTACATGTACATCCCGCCGTTTACCGGCACGGTGGCGCCGGTCACGTAGGCTGCGCCGTCGGAAGCCAGGAACGAAACCACCTTGGCAATTTCGTCAGCCTGGCCAAGGCGGCCCAGCGGAATCTGGGTCTGCAGGGCTTCGCGCTGAGCTTCCGGCAGCTCGCGGGTCATGTCGGTATCGATGAAGCCCGGGGTCACCGAGTTGACGGTGATGCCACGCGAACCCACTTCACGCGCCAAGGCGCGACTGAAACCTTCCAGGCCGGCCTTGGCAGCCGCGTAGTTGGCCTGACCAGCGTTACCCATGGCACCGACGACCGAGCCGATGCTGATGATACGACCCCAACGTGCCTTGGTCATGCCACGCAGCACACCCTTGGACAGACGGTAGAGGCTGTTCAGGTTGGTGTCGATGACATCGAACCACTCGTCGTCTTTCATGCGCAGCATGAGGTTGTCGCGGGTGATACCGGCGTTGTTGACCAGGATGGCCGGCGCGCCGAACTGCTCGCCAATGGCGGCCAGTACTGCTTCAACGGATTCGGCACTGGTCACGTTCAGCTCCATGCCGGTGCCGGTGATGCCGTGCTCTTTCAGGGTGGCAGCGATGCGCTCGGCGCCGGACGCCGAAGTGGCGGTGCCGATCACGGTCGCGCCCTGGCGGCCCAGTTCGAGGGCGATGGCCTGGCCAATGCCACGGCTGGCGCCGGTGACCAGTGCAACTTTACCTTGCAGGCTCATGCAAGCTTCTCCAAATCAGGCCAGTGCCGCGCGGGTGGCAGCAACGGCGTCAGGGGTGTTGAGGTTGTAGGTGGTCACGCCGTCGGCGCAACGCTTGTTAAGGCCAGCCAGGACCTTGCCCGGGCCACACTCGACCAGGTTGACCGCACCGTTGGCGGCCAGGGTCTGCACGCACTCGACCCAGCGTACCGGCTGGTACAGCTGTGCCAGCAGGTCGTGCTTGAGGGCATCGAGGTCGGCGGCGACGGCAGCAGTGACGTTCTGCACCACCGGAATCTGCGGGGCCTTCCATTCGATGGCATTGACCGAATCGGCAAAGCGCTCGGCGGCCGGCTTCATCAGGGCGCAGTGCGACGGAACGCTGACCGCCAGCGGCAGGGCGCGCTTGGCACCTTTGGCCTTGCACAGCTCCATGGCACGGTCTACCGCTGCCTTGTTACCGGCGATGACCACCTGACCAGGCGAGTTGAAGTTCACGGCGCTGACCACTTCGTCCTCAGCGGCTTCGGCGCAGAGCTCCACGACCACGGCATCGTCCAGACCGAGAATGGCAGCCATGGCGCCATGACCGGCCGGTACGGCTTCCTGCATCAGCTGACCGCGGCGCTCGACCAGGCGAACGGCATCTTTCAGGCTGATGCTGCCTGCGGCGACCAGGGCGCTGTATTCGCCCAGGCTGTGACCGGACACGAAGGCAGGCTTGGCACCGCCCTCTTCCAGCCACAGACGCCACAACGCGATGGACGCGGTGAGGATCGCCGGCTGGGTCTTGTCGGTCTGGTTAAGTTGCTCTTCCGGGCCATCCTGGACCAGCTTCCACAGGTCGTAGCCGAGCGCTTCGGACGCTTCCTTGAAGGTTTCGATGATCACTGGCTTCTCGGCGCCGAGCTCGGCGAGCATGCCCAGCGACTGGGAACCTTGACCGGGAAAGACGAATGCGAGGGATGCAGACATTGAACAAGCCCTTATGATCTTGTCGTCGGATAGTGTGCGCCAGGCCCGAGGCCAAGCGCGGAATCTGAAAACTTGGATGAAAACACAGACCAAGCGGTCACATTTAAGCACTTCATCGGCGAAATGCCTAAGGCAACAAGTCTTCAAGGCGGCCGTGCAGCCGCTGCGGCAAGTTTTCCTGAATTTCGATCAGCGCCCGCTGGATGGCACTCTGAAACCCCTGCACGCCCGCAGAGCCATGACTCTTGATGACGATACCCTGCAGCCCCAGGAAGCTCGCCCCATTGTGCCGCGCCGGCGCCAGGTCGGCCTGCAGACGCCTGAGCAGCGGCATGGCCACGGCCCCGGCAATGCGGGAAAAAGCACCGCCCTTGAACAGTTTTTCGATGCGCGCACCGATCATCGTCGCCAGGCCCTCGCTGGATTTGAGCAGTATGTTGCCAACAAAACCATCGCACACCACCACGTCCGCCTCACCCCGGTACAGGCCATCCCCTTCGACGAAACCGACATAGTTGAGGCCGCGGGCGTTCTGCAACAGCGTGGCAGCCAGCTTGACCTGCTGATTGCCTTTGATGTCCTCGGTACCGATATTCAACAGTGCCACGCGTGGCCGGTGCACACCCAGGGCCTGAGCGGCCACCGAGCCCATTACGGCGAACTGGTAGAGGTTTTCGGCACTGCAGTCGACATTCGCGCCCAGATCGAGCAGTTGGCAGTAACCCGTCTGGGTCGGGATCGCCGCCACCATGGCCGGCCGATCGATACCCGGCAGGGTCTTGAGCACGAAGCGCGACAACGCCATCAGCGCCCCGGTATTGCCGGCACTGACGCAGGCCTGGGCTTTTCCGTCGCGCACCAGTTCGAGGGCGATGCGCATCGACGAATCCGGCTTGCCGCGTAACGCCTGGGATGGCCGCTCGTCCATACCGATTACCTCACTGGCGGCGACAATCTGCAGGCGCGCGCGATCCGCGGCTGGCAGGCCACTGACGAGATCTTCAAGGAGGGAGGGTTGACCGACGAGGGTCAGGTGGAGCGAGGGGGTAGCCGAAAGGCAGGCAATGCTAGCCTGGACAATGCTGCGGGGACCGAAGTCCCCGCCCATTGCGTCGATCGCGATGACCTGAGCGGACAAGGATTACTCGTCAGCGCCCTTGTCAACCACTTTACGACCACGGTATACGCCTTCTGGCGAAACGTGGTGACGCAGGTGAACTTCACCAGTGGTTTTCTCTACCGACAGCGCGTTTTCCGACAGAGCGTCGTGCGAACGGCGCATGTCACGGGCAGAGCGGGATTTTTTGTTCTGCTGAACAGCCATAATTGATTAACTCCTAAACGTTTGGGTCACGCTTTAACTGCGCCAAAACACTGAACGGGTTGGACCGCGATACCTCGTCCTTGCTCGATTCGGGCTCGTCTGCGCCCGCCGGCTGCTGGCATTCTTCCGGATGATGAGCAGGCACGATTGGCAAGGCGAGCAAAAGCTCCTCCTCGACCAATGCCTGCAGATCCAAAGGATCTTCGCCCAGTTCCAGCACGTCATAGCCTTTCGGCAACGACTGGGTATTCGCACCCTCCTTCACCACCGCGTAAGTACATTCGCTGTGGATCGGCAGGGTGACCAGCTCAAGACAACGCTGGCAAACCATCTTGACTTCGACGTCCAGCTCGCTGTGGATAACCACCACGTGCTGCTCATCTCGTTCAAAATCGAACTTCGCCTGCACCGTACCGACATTGTCGGAAAGCGGGTCGCAGAGTCTTTCCAAATCAGCGAGTTGCAGCGAACCGTTAAGGGTTACGCCACGATCGGCTAATTTGCGCGGGTCAACGTGAGGTGGAATCGGGTCATTCAACATAGGCGCAGCATTCTAGGGATGCCCCCCGCCCCTGTCAAAGGAAATTAGGCGGCATCGTGCGTGATAGAATTGGTTCAACCGAACCCGGAGTCTACCATGCTTCCTTTGTTACTGGCTTCCAGCTCTGCCTATCGCCGCGAACTGCTCGCACGCCTGCACCTGCCCTTCACCTGGGCAAGCCCCGACATAGACGAGCAACGCCTGGATGGCGAGCCGCCCGTAGAACTGGTGCGCCGGCTGGCCAGGCAAAAGGCCGAGGTATTGGCAGGCAGCCATCCCGGGCACCTGATTATCGGCTCGGACCAGGTTGCAGTATTGGGTGAGCAGGTGCTGGGCAAGCCACATACATTCGAGCGCGCCTGCGAGCAACTACTGGAGTGCAGCGGGCAACAGGTGAACTTCCTGACCGGGCTGGCACTGCTGAACAGCGCCACCGGGCACTGCCAGGTAGATTGCGTGCCTTTTACCGTGACACTGCGCGAATTGAGCAGGGAACAGGTAGAGCGTTACGTGACAGCAGAACAGCCGCTGGATTGCGCAGGGAGCTTCAAGGCGGAGGGGTTGGGGGTGAGCTTGTTCCAGAGCACGCACGGGTGCGATGCGACCAGCCTGATCGGGCTGCCGCTGATTCGGCTGGTGGATATGCTGACCAAGGAAGGGGTGATGGTTCCGTAACCTGGCCGGGGATTTGGGCGCCCGGCGGATCGAGCGCCGCCCGGGAGGGTGAACGATCGGGGATGTTGGACGGCTGGTCCGGCCTATTCGCGGGTAAACCCGCTCCTACAACGGGCACCCCGATCGATGAGCGAGCCTGAGCGCAATGCGCCGCGCGGGCGGCGCTCGATCTGCCAGGCAAAACAAGCTGCGACGGACTCAACGCAACTGCGGCCCCTGGAACCCCATCCACATCGCCAGGTGCTCAGCCACGCTGGCCCCCACGCGCTTGGAGAAGCGATCGAAAGGCGACTCCTGAACAGTGAAGTCCACCAACTCCTTTTCGCCCACGATTTCACGCGCCACATAGCTGGCACTGCCCAAGCCATCCACCAGCCCCAGCGCCTTGGCCTGCTCACCCGACCAGATCAGGCCGCTGAACAACTCCGGGTGCTCCTTATCCTTCAGGCGCTCACCCCGCCCCTGCTTCACCATGGCGATGAACTGTTGGTGCGTGGTATCCAGCACACCCTGCCAGAACCGGGTCTCGTCTGGTTTTTCCGGCGAAAACGGATCAAGGAACGCCTTGTGCTCACCCGATGTATAGGCACGCCGCTCGACCCCCAGCTTTTCCATGGCGCCGACAAAGCCATAACCGGCCGCCGTCACACCAATGGAACCCACCAGACTGGCCTTGTCGGCATAGATCTCGTCCGCCGCACTGGCGATGTAATAGGCACCGGAAGCACCCAGGTCGGCGATCACCGCATACAGCTTGATAGCGGGATATTCGGCACGCAGGCGACGAATTTCGTCATACACGTAACCCGCCTGCACCGGGCTGCCACCCGGACTGTTGATGCGCATCACCACAGCCTTGGTCTTGTCATCCCTGAACGCCGCTCGCAGGCTCTTGACGATGTTATCGGCGCTGGCAGCCTCCTGATCGGCAATCACCCCGCGCACCTCGACCAGCGCGGTATGGCTGGCACCGCGCGAAGCGGCCTTGTCCATGTCCATCAGCGGCGAGAACAACGCCAGAATGCCGAACAGGTAGACGAAGGTCAGCAGCTTGAAGAAGATCCCCCAGCGCCGCGACCGTCGCTGCTCCTGCACACTGGCCAGCAAGGTCTTTTCCAGCAGCTTCCAGCTGTTGCGCTCTTCGCGCTCCCCGGGCTCGGCCTCTGGGGCTTTCCATTCGTCTGCCATGCTTACCTACCTTGGAAGTGGAGTTGCGGAACCACCCAGCCACTCGCGCAACTGGGAAAAGTGATCGATGCATACCTGCGGGCCAAACTCGGCCAGCGCCTGCAGCGACATGGCACCATAGCCAACCGCCACCGAATGCATGCCGGCATTGCTGGCCATCTGCAGGTCGAATGCCGAATCTCCGACCATCAGTGCACGCGTCGGTTCGACGCCACAATGACCGAGGATTTCCTCGAGCATCAGCGGGTGCGGCTTGCCCCGGGTCTCGTCAGCGGCACGGGTGATATCGAAGAACCGCTCCCAGCCATTGGCCTTGAGCACCCGATCCAGCCCGCGACGGGCCTTGCCGGTGGCCACCGCCAGGCGGTAACCCTCGGCACGAAAGGCATCCAGCGACTCGACCACGCCTTCGAACAGCGGCGAAGGCTGCTGATCCAGCGCAACGTAGACATCGGCATAGTGCTGACGGAAGCTGGCAACCCCTGCAGGCGCCAGGTGCGGGTACAGGGTGTGGATCGCCTCGTCCAGGGCCAGACCGATGATACCCTTGACCGCAGCGTCGCTGCTCTGCGCCTCGCCGGCACGCTCGGCGGCGACACTCATGGCCTCGACGATACGCCCAATGGAATCGGCCAGGGTGCCGTCCCAGTCGAAGATCAGTAGCTCATAGCCTTTTTTCATGGGTCAGGACGCACTCAGACGTTCAACGGTTTTCGCCCAGACCTCATCCACAGGCGCCTCGAGCTTCAATTCACCGCCGTCCGGCAGCGGCACGGTCAACGCATAGGCATGCAGGAACAGGCGCTTGCCACCCAGCTCACGAATTTCCCGGCTGAAATCTTCGTCGCCATACTTGCTGTCGCCAGCGATCATGTACCCGGCATGCAGCGCGTGCACGCGGATCTGATGGGTACGACCGGTGATCGGGCGCGCCTCGACAATGGTGGCAAAGTCGCCAAAACGGCGCAGCACCCGAAACAGGGTCAGCGCCTCTTTGCCTTCCTCGTTCACTTCAACCATGCGCTCACCGGAACGCAGGTTGCTCTTGAGCAACGGCGCGTTGACCTGCTTTTTCGAGGTTGGCCAGTGGCCGCGCACCAGCGCCATGTAGCGCTTGTCGACACCATCGCCGCGCAGGGCGGCATGCAGGTGGCGCAGCATGCTGCGCTTCTTGGCGATCATCAACAGACCAGACGTGTCGCGATCCAGGCGGTGCACCAACTCCAGCTCCTTGGCGTCCGGGCGCAACTGGCGCAGCGCCTCGATCACCCCGAAGCTCAGGCCACTGCCGCCATGCACGGCGATGCCGGCCGGCTTGTTCATCACGATAAGCGCCTTGTCTTCGTAAACAATGGCGGCCTCCAGGCGCTGCAGCAGGCCTTGGGCCACCGGCGCCGGCTCGTCTCGCTCCGGCAAGCGGACGGGCGGAACCCGCACGATGTCGCCGGCCTGGATTTTGTACTCCGGCTTGACGCGGCCCTTGTTGACCCTCACCTCACCCTTGCGCAGGATGCGGTAGACCAGTGTCTTGGGCACGCCCTTGAGGGCCGTGATGAGGAAATTATCGATGCGTTGGCCGGCAAGCTCCGGCGCGACTTCGATCAGCTGAACGCCGGAAGTCGGAGGGGTATTGGTCGTCATTGCGGGATCATAACAATTTTTTATGGAATTGAAGCACTTAATCATTGCTGCTATAGTCGCGAACGCCGCCAAAAGCGGCAGGCCAGCGGCATCAGGCTCTTTGCCGGTCCCTGACCTTCGCAATTCTCCAGGACGCGAGGCCGTCCTACGGGGTTTTCGCCAGTTTACCGAAATGCCTGGAATCGCCACCAGCGCCGTGTAGAGAAGACCGAAAAAAAACGACAAGTGCGGTGTTTCACCTGCTTACCCGATTCTTTTCGCTGCACCTCTGCCCGCGAGTCGCTTCCACGCATCGCCCGGCGAATGCTTCGGAAATACCTGCCTTGGACATGAATGGCGCCAGCGCAGAACCAGCGCTGGCGAAAAATGCAACCCGTTGCGGATTCAGCGCGCGGCAGCACCCGAATTATCAGGGATACGTGCAGGGTGGAGATGCACAGCCCTCGGACCGTGTAGCACCGCGTCCGGCCACCAGCCCACTGACGGCTGGTGAGCGGATAAGGTCCTGAACAGATGCCCTCCGGGCGTCCACGGCTGACGGTTGATTCCTCCTCCTGACTGAGTGCACAAGGCCCGCTTGGTTGATTCGGATACCTATTCGAAGCCACCGGGGCCTTGTTGGCACCGCAGCAAACAGGACGCGTCGTCGCGACAACGGCAGGCTGGGCAACCGGCTGGTGCCGAACGTCGCTCGACACGGGGGTGGCCCGGCCACCCTTTGCGCACCTTGGCACCGACCATGAGACGTCGTGTGTGCCGAACGCCGTTTCCGGCAGCCCGGAAACCGACGGTACAACATGAAAAGAATGCTGATTAACGCGACTCAACCCGAAGAGTTGCGTGTAGCCCTGGTGGACGGCCAACGTCTCTACGACCTGGACATCGAGTCCGGCGCGCGCGAGCAGAAAAAGGCCAACATCTACAAAGGCAAGATCACCCGCATCGAACCCAGCCTCGAAGCCGCCTTCGTCGACTTCGGTTCCGAACGTCACGGCTTCCTGCCGCTGAAAGAAATCTCCCGCGAGTACTTCAAGAAGGCCCCAGAAGGCCGGGTCAACATCAAGGAAGTGCTCAGCGAAGGCCAGGAAGTCATCGTTCAGGTCGAGAAGGAAGAGCGCGGCAACAAAGGCGCCGCCCTCACCACCTTCATCAGCCTGGCCGGCCGCTATCTGGTGCTGATGCCCAACAACCCGCGTGCCGGTGGCATCTCCCGCCGCATCGAAGGCGAAGAGCGCAACGAACTGCGCGAAGCCCTGAACGGCCTGACCGTGCCGGGCGACATGGGCCTGATCGTGCGCACTGCCGGCCTTGGCCGCAGCAGCGAAGAAATGCAATGGGACCTGGACTACCTGCTGCAACTGTGGACCGCCATCAAGGAAGCGTCCCTGGACCGCGCCGCGCCATTCCTGATCTATCAGGAAAGCAACGTCATCATCCGCGCCATCCGCGACTACCTGCGCCAGGACATCGGCGAAGTGCTGATCGACAGCATCGAAGCCCAGGAAGAAGCACTGACCTTCATCCGCCAGGTGATGCCGCAGTACGCCAGCAAGGTCAAGCTGTACGAAGACAGCGTGCCGCTGTTCAACCGCTTCCAGATCGAAAGCCAGATCGAGACGGCCTTCCAGCGCGTGGTTGACCTGCCGTCCGGTGGCTCGATCGTGATCGACCCGACCGAAGCCCTGGTGTCCATCGACATCAACTCGGCGCGCGCCACCAAAGGCAGCGACATCGAAGAAACCGCCCTGCAGACCAACCTGGAAGCGGCCGAGGAAATCGCCCGCCAGCTGCGCCTGCGTGACATCGGCGGCCTGATCGTCATCGACTTCATCGACATGACCCCGGCAAAGAACCAACGCGCCGTTGAAGAGCGCGTTCGTGAATGCCTGGAAGCCGACCGCGCCCGCGTACAGGTAGGCCGCATCTCGCGCTTCGGCCTGCTGGAAATGTCCCGTCAGCGCCTGCGCCCATCGCTGGGCGAAAGCAGCGGCATCGTTTGCCCGCGCTGCTCCGGCACCGGCATCATCCGTGACGTCGAGTCGCTGTCGCTGGCCATCCTGCGCCTGATCGAAGAAGAAGCCCTGAAGGACCGCACCGCCGAAGTACGCGCTCAGGTGCCGATCCCGGTAGCCGCTTTCCTGCTGAACGAAAAGCGCAACTCGATCACCAAAATCGAGCTGCGCACCCGTGCGCGCATCATCATCCTGCCGAACGACCACCTGGAAACCCCGCACTTCGAAGTCCAGCGCCTGCGCGACGACAACCCTGAAGTGCTGAACAACCAGTCCAGCTACGAAATCGCCGCCGCCGAAGCCGAAGAAGCGCCGCAGCCAACCGCCACCCGCACCCTGGTACGCCAGGAAGCCGCAGTGAAAACGGCCCCGGCCCGCGCCAACGCACCGGTACCGGTCGCCGCTGAAGAGCCCCAGCCTGCCGCGCCGGTCGCCCCTGCCCCGAGCGCTCCAGAGCCAAGCCTGTTCAAAGGCCTGGTGAAGTCGCTGGTCAGCCTGTTCGCCGGCAAGGACGAGCCTGCCGCCGCGCCAGTGGTTCCCGCCGCCGAAAAACCGGCCGCCGAGCGCAGCCCGCGCAACGAAGAACGCCGCAACGGCCGCCAGCAAAGCCGCAACCGCAACGGCCGCCGCGACGAAGAACGCAAGCCGCGCGAAGAGCGTGCCGAGCGCGCACCGCGTGAAGAGCGTGCACCGCGCGAAGAACGCGCCCCACGTGAAGAGCGTGTACCGCGTGAGGAACGCGCCCCACGTGAAGAGCGTGCACCGCGCGAGGAACGCGCCCCACGCGAAGAACGTGCTCCACGCCAGCCACGCGAAGACCGCCGTAGCAACCGCGGCGAAGAGCGCGTTCGCGAATTGCGCGAGCCGCTGGACGCTACGCCACCAGCCGAACGCGAAGAGCGCCAGCCGCGTGAAGAGCGTGCTCCACGCGAAGAGCGTGCACCTCGTGAAGAACGTGCCCAACGTGAAGAGCGCGCACCTCGTGAGGAACGTGCTCCACGCGAAGAGCGCACACCTCGTGAGGAACGTGCCCCACGTGAAGAGCGCGCACCTCGTGAGGAACGTGCTCCACGTGAAGAGCGCGCACCTCGTGAAGAACGTGCTCCACGTGAAGAACGCGCCCCGCGCCCACCACGCGAAGAGCGCCAACCACGCGCTGTCGAAGAAGCTGCCGAACAGGCTGCCGAGCTGGCCGAAGAGCAACTGCCAAGCGAAGAGCTGCAGCAAGACGAGCAGGAAGGCACCGATGGCGAGCGCCCGCGCCGCCGCTCCCGTGGCCAGCGTCGTCGCAGCAACCGTCGTGAGCGTCAGCGCAACGCCAATGGCGAACTGATCGACGGCAGTGAAGAAGAAGGCAGCGAAGAGCAGCCACAACAGCACCAGGCCACCGAGCTGGGTGCCGAACTGGCTGCCGGCCTTGCCGTGACGGCTGCTGTCGCCAGCAGCAACATCAGCTCCGACGCAGAAGCCCAGGCCAACCAGCAGGCCGAGCGTGCTACCGCCGAAGTCGCTACCGTTGCAGAAACCGACAACAGCGAAGCCACCCAGCCGGTCGAGCAGGTCGAAGCGGTCGCCAAAGCTGAAGAAGCGTCCGTGGCCCCAGCGGTCGAGCAGCCGGTCACCGAGCCAGTGGCCGCAGCCGAGGCAACTGCCGAGCCTGTGATCGAAACTACCCCGCAGCCTGTCGCTGAAGACGCACCTGCTGTTGAGTCGGCCGTGGTTGCAGAAACCGTGGCCGCTGAAACCCCAGTAGAAGCCCCAACGGTGGAAGCCGGTGAAATCGAACAGGCCCCGGCCGTGGTCGAAGTCACTCCGGTTGCTGTACAGCCTGCCCCGGTTGTCGAAGCCCAGCCAGAAGTGGCGGCCGAGCCTGCACCTGCAGCGGTCGAACCTGCCACTGTCATGCTGGCCAACGGCCGCGCACCGAACGACCCACGTGAAGTGCGTCGCCGCAAGCGTGAGGCCGAGGCTGCTGCCAAAGCCGCACAGGAAGCTGCTGCAGCCTCCCAGGAACCAGCCCTGGAAGCCGCCAATGAGCACAAACCTCATCACGGCTGATAGCCAAAGCTGAATGAAAAAGCCCCGCCAGTGCGAACTGGCGGGGCTTTTTTTGGCTTGCCTGACTGGCCTCTTCGCGGGTAAACCCGCTCCTACAATGGCCTGTGTCCGACCCCCGATGTGTGTCCACCACCGATCAGCG
>NZ_JBICII010000050.1:0-131586 GCF_043101865.1 Pseudomonas sp. zjy_15 | reverse complement strand
TTGACTGTGGGAGCGGGCTTGCCCGCGAACACCGGCGAAGCCGGTGCCATGCACCGCGTCGCTTGTTTCGCGGGCACGCCCGCTCCCACAGGTAAAGCATCGGCATCCCCGTCGGGCTTCAGCCTTTCTTCTTCGGTTTCAGGTATTTCATCAACCCTTGGAACCACATCACCAACGCCGGGTTGCCCTTGATCTGGATGTGCTTGTCCTGAATCCCCTGCATGAACGCCAGCTGCTTGTTACCCGCCTGCATGGTGGCGAAGCCATAGGCGGCGTCCTTGAAGGCAATGGCGAACGCCGGCTGTGGGTGTGCGCCGCCCTTGCTGCTGATGCGCTCATTCTCGACGATGAAGTGCCGGGCGACCTTGCCGTCCAGGGTCTGCATCTGGAACACCAGGTCCTTGCCCTTGAGCTGCTGCTGGAATGCGGGGTTATTACGACTGGCCCTGGCCATCAACAGCCCCATGGCCCAGAGAAGAAAGCGAAACTTCATCAACGCGCCTCGAATGAAAAGTGACTAAGGCGCGCAGTTTATCCTTTTCCAGAACTATTTATGCAAGTTCGAAACATTTTGCCTGCAGAAAGCACAACGGGCGCCCCGAGGCGCCCGCTTGGCTGACACTGGAATAGTCAGGGAGCGATCACTTGCCTTTCTTGGCTGGCTTGGCGGGAGCGTTAACGCTGTCGCGCAGGTTCTTGCCAGGCTTGAAGGCCACGGTATTGCTGGCCTTGATCTTGACCGGCTCACCCGTTTGCGGGTTCTTGCCGGTACGCGCGCCGCGATGACGTTTTTCGAAGGTGCCGAAACCGACCAGGGTAACTGTGTCCTTGTCCAGGGCACCGGTGATGCTGTCGAGAATCGCGTTCAAAACCTGATTGGCCTTTTCCTTGGTCAGATCAGCCTTATCGGCGATGACGGCGGCGAGTTCTGGTTTGCGCATAGTGAAGCCTCTTTGACGGAATTCTTGTTGTTATGCCGTGCTGCCTCTGGGAGCAGCGCTCAAGGCACCGCAGGCTCTAATCTGCGGCAGACGGGAGTGAGAATGGCACGAGCTCAGGGGCCGCGCCAGTATCTGGGCGGCCATTGTGCAGGCAACAACAGGATAAATCCGACAGAACGCGCGCTATTTACGCCATAACCGGTGGCAACTGACGATTCAGCGCCAGCTTCTCCATTACCGCCGTCCCGGTAAGGGCGTAGCCAAGCAGCTTGCCGTCGGCATCAAGGCAGAGCACCTTGAGGTCACTGCCCTGCCCCTCTACCTGCCAGATGCCTTCGCAGCCCTGTGGCGCTGGCGAGACCACCAGCGGACACGCCGGGGTTTTCACGGTGATAGGCATCGGCCCGTAGGAAACTGCCGTCGGCTTGCCGGCCAAGGTTTGCGCCAGCGCCCGGGCACAGCTCATCAGCGGCATCACGTACAGCAGGTTGATGCCATCGACTTCGGCACAGTCGCCAAGGGCGAAGATGTTTGCGTGTGAAGTACGTAGCTCGCGGTCTACGCTTACGCCACGGTTGGTCTGCAGGCCGGCCGCGGCAGCCAGGTCGGTACGTGGGCGCAGGCCGATGGCCGAAACCACCAGGTCGCAGGCAATCACGCTGCCGTCCGACAGGTGCGCCTCGAGGCCTTGGGTTACCTGCTGCAGGCGAGTCAGCACCGGCCCCAAGTGGAAGCGTACACCCAGGCCCTCCAGCCCACCCTGCACTGCCGCCGCAGCGGCCGGGTGCAGCAGGGTCGGCATGACCTGTTCACACGGCGCCACGACGTCAACCTTGAAGCCGCCCAGGCTCATGTCGTTTGCGAATTCGCAGCCGATAAGGCCGGCACCGAGGATCAGTACACGCTGCTTGCCAGCGGCGGCAGCACGGAAGCGCGCATAGTCTTCCAGGTCGTTGATCGGGAACACCAGATGGCCGCCATCACCCTCGATCGGCACCTGCACGGTCTGCGCCCCCCAGGCCAGCACCAGGTCGCGGTACTCCACGGTCTCTTCGCCGATCCACAGCCGCTTGTGGCCCGGGTCGATGCCGCTGATGCGGGTATGAGTACGGATCTCGGCGTTCAGTTGCTCGGCCATGGCGCCCGGCTCAGCCATGCACAGGCCGTCGGCGTCCTTCTGCTTGGCAAAGCCCATGGAAAGCATCGGCTTGGAGTAAGAGCGACCATCGTCGGCGGTGATCAGCAACAACGGCGTCTGCGCATCGAGCTTGCGAAATTCACGGGCCAGGTTGTAGCCCGCAAGGCCGGTACCGATGATTACCACAGGGGACGTCATGTCGTGCTTTCCTCGATTAACCGATGGAGATCATTTCAAAGTCGCTTTTGCCGACGCCGCAGTCGGGGCACAGCCAGTCTTCAGGTACATCCTCCCAACGGGTCCCGGGGGCGATGCCGTCGTCGGGCCAGCCTTCGGCTTCGTCGTAGATCAGGCCACAGACAATACATTGCCACTTTTTCATCAGGTCTATTTCCTCGGTTCAGGCTGGGGCTTGTGCTGCTGATGGTCTCTTCGCGGGTAAGCCCGCTCCTGCAGCGACCGCGAATGGGGCCAGTGCTCAATTCGTGGGGGCTTTGTAGCGGCCCTGCCGGCAGTATGCAAGCAGTTGGGGCAATCATGCTAAGCTCGCCGCCTCTCTGGCTGTAACAAAGCATACCGACGTGTCGTACGAATCCCCGCAAGCAGCCGCTGTCGCGTGGCTGCCGTATTCACAACTGGCGACCGACATCGACCAGCCCACCCTTGACTGGCTGTTCGACGAGGGCTCGCTGACCCGCCGCCTGACCCGTCTGTCCATCGATCACTTTTCCGTCACCCCGCTGTTCGAAGGCTGGCAGCCGCTGCGCGATGACGAATGCCAGGCGCTGGGCATCGCTGCCGGCGCCGAAGGCTGGGTGCGCGAAGTGTATCTGCGCGGCCATGGCCAACCTTGGGTATTCGCCCGCAGCGTGGCCAGCCGCAGCGCCCTGGAACGCGGAGGACTGGACCTGGAAACCTTGGGCAGCCGCTCGCTGGGCGAGCTGCTGTTCTGCGACCAGGCGTTCATCCGTCATCCACTCGAAGTGTGCAGTTATCCACAGGCCTGGCTACCGTCCGAAGCTGCACATGCGGCGCTGTGGGGCCGCCGCTCGCGCTTCGAGCGCAACGGCCTGGACCTGCTGGTGGCAGAAGTGTTTCTGCCGGCATTGTGGCAAGCGGCCAAGGAGGAAAACCGCTGATGTACCTGCAACTGCTCAAGTCGCTCAACCGCCTGCACCCGCGGGCTTGGGACTTCGTCCAGCTCAGCCGCATGGACCGGCCGATAGGCATCTACCTGCTGCTGTGGCCGACCCTGTCGGCAGTGTGGATTGCCGGCAACGGGTCACCAACACTGGCCAATGTGCTCATCTTCGGCCTTGGTGTGGTGCTGATGCGCGCGGCCGGCTGCTGTATCAACGACTTTGCCGACCGCAAGGTTGACGGCCACGTCAAGCGTACCGCCGACCGGCCCCTGGCCAGTGGCCGAGTGCGGCCACGCGAGGCGCTGACACTGTTCGCGATTCTGGTAGGAGTGAGTTTCCTGCTGGTGCTGTGCACCAACAGCCGAACCGTCTGGCTGTCATTCGGGGCGGTGGCGTTGGCGTTCTGCTACCCGTTCATGAAGCGCTACACCTACTACCCGCAGGTGGTGCTGGGAGCGGCGTATTCGTGGGGCATTCCGATGGCGTTCACGGCGGCCGGTGGTGACCTGCCGGCCAGTGCCTGGCTGCTGTATATCGCCAACCTGCTGTGGACGGTGGGTTATGACACCTACTACGCCATGGTCGACCGCGATGACGACCTGAAGATTGGCGTGAAATCGACCGCGATCCTGTTCGGCGACGCCGATCGCAGCATCATCCTGACCCTGCAGTTGCTGTCGCTGGGCTGCCTGTTGCTGGCCGGTAGCCGCTTCGATCTGGGTGGCTGGTTCCACCTCGGGTTGCTGGGTGCGGCGGCGTGCTTTGCCTGGGAATACTGGTCGACGCGCAAGCTGGACCGGGAATCGTGCTTCAAGGCGTTTCTGCACAATCACTGGGCTGGGTTGCTGGTGTTTATCGGGGTGGTGCTGGATTACGCGTTGCGCTGAGTGTTTTGGGGCCGCTGTGCGGCCCCGGCTATCTCAAGGCTTGGCAACGTGCCAGACGTCTTTCACGCCGTCACCGGTCATGTCGCCGGCCTTCTTGTCCTTGATGAAGGTATACAGCGGCTTGCCGTCGTAAGCCCACTGCATCGAACCGTCGTCACGCGTTACATGGGTCCATTTATCCTTCGGTGCTTCGTCTTCTTTCTTGACCATCAACGGTGGCCAGTTCTTGGCGCAATCGCCATTGCACATCGACTTGCCACCCGCATCCTTGTCAAAGGTGTACAGGGTCATGCCGGCATGATCGACCCACATGCCGTCCTTCTCCATGGCATGGTGGGCCAACGCCACCCCCGGGAGCGCCAGCGCAGTGAAAAGGGCCATCCAGCTCAGCGTATGTCGTGTCATTGGATTCACCATTGTTTCGGGGGAAATGAGTTCGGGTTGCCATTACGGCGGCCCTCTGTAGCCTAGTTCAGTCACGGAATGTCGCCAGAACGGCCAACACCCTGTCACACAGCTGCAATAATTCCGTTATCTAATGCGGGCCAAGACACCGAATCCAGGAGAGGTTTTGAGCATGGTAGGCAGGAACATTCTGATCGTCGACGACGAAGCGCCCATTCGCGAGATGATCGCCGTTGCCCTGGAAATGGCCGGCTATGACTGCCTGGAAGCGGAAAACTCGCAACAGGCCCATGCGATCATCGTCGACCGCAAACCGGACCTGATCCTGCTCGACTGGATGTTGCCGGGCACCTCCGGCATCGAGCTGGCCCGTCGCCTGAAGCGCGACGAGCTGACCGGTGATATCCCGATCATCATGCTCACCGCCAAGGGTGAAGAGGACAACAAGATCCAGGGCCTGGAAGTGGGCGCCGACGACTACATCACCAAGCCGTTCTCGCCGCGTGAACTGGTGGCGCGACTGAAAGCCGTGCTGCGCCGCACTGGCCCGAGCGACAGCGAGGCGCCGATCGAGGTCGGCGGCCTGCTGCTCGATCCGATCAGCCACCGCGTGACCATCGACGGCAAGCCGGCCGAGATGGGCCCTACCGAATACCGCCTGCTGCAGTTTTTCATGACCCACCAGGAGCGCGCCTATACCCGAGGCCAACTGCTGGACCAGGTGTGGGGCGGCAACGTCTATGTCGAGGAACGTACCGTCGACGTGCACATCCGTCGCTTGCGCAAGGCACTGGGTGAAGCTTACGAGAATCTGGTACAAACCGTCCGGGGCACTGGCTACCGCTTCTCGACCAAGAGCTGATCGAGTTCCAGAGCGCCAAGCTGCACGTCGTTGTACAAGGACCGTCAATTGAACCAGAACTGGCACGCAACCCTGATTCGCCATCTGCTGTTGCTGATTACCGTCTGCCTGATCGGCGGGCTGGTCAGCGGCTACTACGGCTGGAGCCTGGCCATTGGCCTGGCGCTCTATCTGGGCTGGACCCTCAAGCAATTGCTGCGCTTGCACGACTGGCTGCGCAATCACCAACCTGACGAAGCACCGCCCGATGGCTACGGCCTGTGGGGCGAGGTGTTCGATAGCATCTACCACCTGCAACGCCGCGACCAGCGTGTGCGCGGCCGCCTGCAGGCAGTGATCGACCGGGTGCAGGAGTCCACCGCCGCGCTGCGTGACGCGGTGATCATGCTCGACAGCGACGGCAACCTGGAATGGTGGAACCGCGCCGCCGAGACCCTGCTGGGCTTCAAGACCCCACAGGACGGCGGCCAGCAGGTGACCAATCTGGTGCGCCACCCGCTCTTCAAAGAGTACTTCGAGGCAGAAAACTACCTCGAACCGCTGGAAATCCCTTCGCCGATCAATGACCGCATGCGCGTGCAGTTGCACATCACCCGCTACGGCAACAATGAACACCTGATGCTGGTGCGCGATGTCACCCGCATCCACCAGCTGGAACAGATGCGCAAGGACTTCGTCGCCAACGTGTCCCACGAGCTGCGCACGCCGCTGACGGTAATCACCGGCTACCTGGAAACCCTGCTGGACAACGTCGAAGACGTGAACCCACGGTGGAGCCGCGCCCTGCAGCAGATGAGCCAGCAAGGCTCGCGCATGCAAACCCTGCTCAACGACTTGTTGCTGTTGGCCAAACTGGAAGCTACCGATTACCCATCGGACAACCAGCCGGTGGCAGTCGATGCCCTGCTCGCCGCCATCAAGAACGACGCCCAGGCCCTGTCCGGGCCGCGCAACCAGCGCATCAGCCTGGAAGCTGCGCCCGGCCTGAAGCTGAAGGGCAGCGAGTCGGAACTGCGCAGTGCCTTTTCCAATCTGGTGTTCAATGCAGTCAAGTACACCCAGGACGAAGGCAACATCCGTATCCGCTGGTGGGTCGATGCCCAGGGCGCTCACCTGTCGGTGCAGGACTCGGGGGTGGGCATCGATGCCAAGCACTTGCCACGCCTGACCGAGCGTTTCTACCGGGTAGACTCCAGCCGTGCATCGAATACCGGCGGTACCGGGTTGGGGCTCGCAATCGTCAAGCATGTGCTGATGCGGCACCGCGGCAAGCTGGAAATCAGCAGTGTACCGGGGCATGGCAGCACCTTCACCTGCCACTTTCCGCCAGCACAATTGGCCAACGAAAAGGCTTGAGATTGGGGCTGCGGCGCAGCCCTTCGCGGGCATGCCTGCTGCCACTTGGACCGCAATGAGTCCGCTGCCCTTTGCTTTTACGGCCCCAGCCGCTACATTGGATTCCCCGTGCCAGCAAAAGCTGGCACTTTTTTTCTCTCTATCTCAAAGACGGACCCCGTAAAAACTCCATCATGGACCCTTCTTCTGGTATCAGCCTCACCTCGTTATTCGCCGATTTCGGCATGATCATTTTTGCCTTCCTGCTGGTGCTGCTCAACGGCTTCTTCGTTGCTGCGGAGTTCGCCATGGTCAAGCTGCGCGCCACACGCGTAGAGGCCATCGCCGAAAAGCACGGCTGGCGCGGCAACATCCTGCGCAAGGTTCACAACCAGCTCGACGCCTACCTGTCGGCCTGCCAGTTGGGCATCACACTCGCCTCGCTGGGCCTGGGCTGGGTGGGTGAGCCCGCCTTCGCCCACCTGCTGGAGCCATTGCTGGCCTATTTCGGCGTGGACAGCGCCGAGCTGATCAAGGGCATCTCGTTCTTCGTCGCCTTCTTCGTCATCTCGTACCTGCACATCGTGGTCGGCGAGCTGGCACCCAAGTCCTGGGCTATCCGCAAGCCAGAGCTGCTGTCGCTGTGGACTGCCGTGCCGCTGTACCTGTTCTACTGGGCGATGTACCCGGCCATCTACCTGCTCAATGCCAGTGCCAACACCATCCTGCGCATTGCGGGCCAGGGCGAGCCTGGCCCGCACCACGAACACCACTACAGCCGCGAAGAGCTCAAGCTGATCCTGCACTCCAGCCGTGGCCAGGACCCAAGCGACCAAGGCATGCGCGTGCTGGCCTCGGCCGTGGAAATGGGCGAGCTGGAAGTGGTCGACTGGGCCAACTCGCGTGAGGACATGATCAGCATCGACGCTCATGCGCCTCTGAAGCAGATCCTGGCCCTGGTGCGCCGCCACAAGTTCAGCCGCTACCCGGTGTACGACGCCGAGCGCGAAGAATTCACCGGTCTGTTGCACATCAAGGACCTGCTGCTGGAGCTGGCTGAGCTGGAGCACTTGCCAGAGACCATCGACCTGGAGGACCTTGCCCGGCCACTCGAACGCGTGTCGCGGCACATGCCGCTGGCCCAGTTGCTGGAGCAGTTCCGTAAGGGCGGAGCGCACTTCGTGCTGGTCGAGGAAGCCGATGGCAAGGTGATCGGCTACCTGACCATGGAAGACGTGCTGGAAGTGCTGGTAGGCGACATCCAGGACGAACACCGCAAGACCGAGCGTGGCATTCTCGCCTACCAGCCGGGCAAGCTGCTGGTGCGCGGCGACACCCCCCTGTTCAAGGTCGAGCGCTTGCTGGGTATCGACCTTGACCACATCGAGGCAGAAACCTTGGCCGGGCTGATTTACGAAACGCTCAAGCGCGTGCCTGAAGAAGAGGAGTCGCTGGAGGTCGAAGGGCTGCGCATCATCATCAAGAAGATGAAAGGGCCCAAGATCGTACTGGCCAAGGTGCTGAAGCTGGATTGATGGCCAAATCGCTCAGGGGTTGCCGGCAGTGAAATCCGGCATCCCGCTGATCGGCCTGTCGAAGCGGTAAGGTATCGACTCCAGCGCCAACCCCACATTGCGCTGCACCACAAAATGCAGGTGCGGCCCAGTGCTGTTGCCGGTATTGCCCGACTTGGCCAGCATCTGGCCCTGCCGTACCCGTTGCCCCTCCGCCACCACCACCGAACCGCGCATCAGGTGAAGGTATACGCCCATGGTGCCATCGGGGTGCAAAATCCTGACAAAGTTACCCGAGGGGTTGGGGCCGCGCCCGCTCTGGCTGTTCTCCGTCTTCACCACCACCCCTTCCCGCGCCGCGATGATGGTGGTGCCTTCGGGCATGGCGATATCCATGGCGTAGCGCCCTTTGGGTCCAAAATGACTGACGCGACCATTGGGGCCCTGAGTGACACGGAACGGCCCGCCAATCCACGGGAACGCATAGCGGAAGCCCTGGGGCCGTTTGCCCGGGTCACCCATGGCCTGCAGCAGGGTCGAACGGTAGTTCAGCAGCAGCCCGGGCCGCCCCCTGAGCACACTGAGCATCTGCGTGCTGCGCGGCGGCAGCAGCCGGCGCACGATACGCGGGGCATCGCCGCCTTGTGCGTTGACCAGGTTGTCCAGCCGCAACTCTACCTCTACCGGCACATGCAGCTCGTTACGTGCGGAAAAGCTCACGCCACCGTCGAAGGTTTTCGCATTCAGCCGCACTTGGCCTTCGAGCGTTTCGACCATGGGCTCGCGCAGCACCAAGGGCTTGGCGCCGGGGCCAGGCCGGTCGGAATAGGAGATGACACCGGAATCGTCGGTGATCTTGTAGAGCGTCACGCCCTGGCTCGACGCTGAGGCCATGAGCAATGCACAGAACAGCAGCAGGCGGGCGGGCATGATAGTGGCTTTTTGACAGTTATGATCTGTCGAAGCCTAGCAGCGGGTTTTACGGTCGGTATTGCAGCTGGTCGGATGGGCGACGCGAGCTTTTGCCAGGAGCACCTTGTGCTGCTCCTGCCAAAAGCATGGCGCGGGGCCGGGGTCAGCCACCAGGTGTGAAGTGCTTCTGCGCAGTGCCGCGGGCGATCAACCGAGAAAGGTAGTCGAGCTTCTGGGCATCCTGGTCGACAAACTTGAACGTCAACTGCAACCAGTCACTGTCTGGTTTTGGCTCCAGCGCCGCGACAGCATGCAGGTAGCCGTTCAGGCGAGCGACTTCGGCACTTTCGCCCTGCTCCAGGTCCAGCACCGCACCTTCCAGCACCTGTGGCAGCGCTTCGCTGCGGCGTACCACCAGCAGTGCCTCTTTCAGGCTCAACGCCTTGATCACACATGGCTGCGTACCACTGGCCAGGCGCAGCTGGCCCTGGCCACGACCGCTCGGCGCGGGGGCAGCAGGTGCAGGAGCCGCGACCAAAGGCTTGGCCGACGCCGGCGCTGGCGCCGCAACCTTGACCGCTTCCGGCTTGCCCGCAGTCAGCGCGTTCAACGAATCGTTGGCAAACGCCGAATTGGCTCGTGCCGGGCCGATGGCCATCAGGCTGTCGAGCTTGCCGATCTTGGTCAGGGCTTTCTTTACCTTGGTCAGCAGTTGCTCGTTGGTGAACGGCTTGCCTACAAAATCGGAAACGCCCGCCTGGATCGCCTGAATGACGTTTTCCTTGTCACCACGGCTGGTCACCATGATGAACTGCAGATTTTTCAGTGCAGGCTGCTGACGGCACCAGGTAAGCAGTTCCAGGCCTGACATTTCCGGCATTTCCCAGTCGCACAGGACCAGGTCGAACGCTTCCTTGCCGAGCATGGCCATGGCCTTGCGACCGTTGACCGCGTCGTCGATGGCCATACCCGGGAAGGCATTACGCAGACACTTGCGGACCAGATCACGGATAAACGGGGCGTCATCCACGACCAGCACATTCACTTTACTCATCGATACTCCTTACGAATCCCGTCTAGCCTACTGCCAATGATGGCTACTTGCCACAACCTGGTCACGCCGGGACCTCTTCACATCGTTCGCGGGTGCCTGCCGGCTCTCGACCGCAAACGAAAACGCCCGGCCAAGGCCGGGCGTCGATGCTCGGGAGCAACCTTACTTATCGTCAGATTCGCCCAGAACATTAGCCTTTTCGCCGTTGGCGACAGCAGTGCCCTGCACTTCTGCCGTCATGCGCTTGAGCCCCATGTGGCGCACATCGGTGCCGCGCACCAGATAGATCACCAGTTCGGAGATGTTGCGCGCATGGTCGCCAATACGCTCCAGTGAACGCAGCACCCAGATCACGCTCAGCACCCGCGAGATAGAGCGCGGGTCTTCCATCATGTAGGTCACCAGTTCACGCAGCGCGGTCTTGTATTCGCGGTCGATGGTCTTGTCGTACTGGGCCACCGACAGCGCCAGGTCGGCGTCGAAGCGGGCAAAGGCGTCCAGCGCATCACGGACCATGTTGCGCACCTGGTCGCCAATATGGCGTACCTCGACATAGCCACGTGGCGACTCGCCCTCTTCGCACAGCTGGATGGCGCGGCGGGCGATCTTGGTCGACTCGTCACCGATGCGTTCCAAGTCGATCACCGACTTGGAAATGCTGATGATCAGGCGCAGGTCCGAGGCCGCTGGCTGGCGGCGGGCGAGGATGCGCAAGCACTCCTCGTCGATGTTGCGCTCCATCTGGTTGATCTGCTCGTCAACCTCGCGCACTTGCTGGGCCAGACCAGAGTCGGCTTCGATCAGCGCGGTAACCGCGTCGTTGACCTGCTTTTCCACCAGCCCGCCCATGGCCAGCAGGTGGCTGCGCACCTCTTCGAGCTCGGCGTTGAACTGCTGGGAAATGTGATGGGTAAGGCTTTCTTTGTTGATCATCGTTTTGTCCTTTGGTAGCGCGGCCCTGTAGGAGCGGGTTTACCCGCGAACACCGGCAACGCCGGTGCCAGACACCGAGGTGCCTGTTTCGCGAGCGGCGCTTAGCCGTAGCGACCGGTAATGTAGTCTTCGGTCTGCTTCTTCGCCGGGTTGGTGAACAGGGTATCGGTATCCCCGAATTCGACCAGTTTGCCCATGTACATGAACGCGGTGTAGTCCGAAACACGCGCCGCTTGCTGCATGTTGTGGGTCACGATGACGATGGTGTACTTGGATTTCAATTCGTAGATCAGTTCTTCGACCTTCAAGGTCGAGATCGGGTCCAGCGCCGAGCACGGCTCGTCAAGCAGCAACACCTCCGGCTCCACGGCAATGGTACGGGCGATGACCAGACGCTGCTGCTGGCCACCGGACAGGCCCAGCGCCGACTCGTGCAGGCGATCCTTGACCTCGTCCCACAAGGCGGCGCCCTTCAACGCCCACTCGACGGCTTCATCGAGCACGCGCTTCTTGTTGATGCCCTGGATGCGCAGGCCGTAGACCACGTTCTCGTAGATGGTCTTGGGGAACGGGTTCGGCTTCTGGAACACCATGCCCACACGCCGGCGCAGTTCGGCAACGTCTTCGCCCTTGCGGTAGATGTTGTTGCCATACAGGTTGATGGCACCTTCCACACGGCAACCGTCAACCAGGTCGTTCATCCGGTTGAAGGTACGCAGCAGGGTCGACTTGCCGCAGCCGGACGGGCCGATGAAGGCGGTCACACGCTGCTTTGGGATGTTCATCTGTACGTCGAACAGCGCTTGCTTGTCGCCATAGAACAGGCTCAGGCCCGGCACTTCGATGGCCACGGTTTCTTCAGCCAGGCGCAGGCTCTGCTTGTTGCGGCCCAAGGCAGACATGTCGATGCCATGGGTGTGGGAATCTTGCTGCATGGTCAACTCCATACGCTATCAATTCGTTTCAAAGGCCCGCCCGGCTTACGGGCGGCACGCTTGCTATCAGGGTCAGCTGTCCAGCGCCTTGTACTTCTCGCGCAGGTGGTTGCGGATCCACACGGCAGAGAGGTTGAGGGTCGCGATTACCAGCACCAGCAGCAGCGCAGTGGCGTATACCAGCGGCCGAGCGGCTTCGACGTTCGGGCTCTGGAAGCCGACGTCATAGATGTGGAAGCCCAGGTGCATGATCTTCTGGTCCAGATGCAGATACGGGTAGTTACCATCCACCGGCAGCGATGGCGCCAGCTTCACCACACCCACCAGCATCAGCGGCGCCACTTCGCCGGCGGCACGGGCCACGGCAAGGATCATGCCGGTCATCATGGCCGGACTGGCCATGGGCAGGACGATTTTCCACAGGGTCTCGGCCTTGGTTGCACCCAACGCCAACGAGCCTTCACGCACGGTGCGCGGGATACGCGCCAGGCCTTCTTCGGTGGCCACGATCACCACCGGCACCGCCAGCAATGCCAGAGTCAGCGATGCCCACAGCAGCCCCGGGGTACCCAGCGTCGGCGCCGGCAGTGCTTCCGGGAAGAACAGGCGGTCGATCGAACCACCCAGTACGTAGACGAAGAAGCCCAGACCGAACACACCGTAGACGATCGCAGGAACACCGGCCAGGTTGTTCACCGCAATGCGGATAAGCCGGGTGACCGGACCCTGCCTGGCGTATTCACGCAGGTAAACGGCAGCCAGCACGCCGAACGGGGTGACGATCACAGCCATGATCAAGGTCATCATCACGGTACCGAAGATGGCAGGGAAGATACCGCCCTCGGTGTTGGCTTCACGCGGGTCGTCGCTGAGGAACTCCCAGACCTTGCCGAAATAAGTACCCAACTTGGTGAGCGCCGACATGCCGTTCGGCTGAATGGCATGCACCACCTTGCTCAGGTTGATTTCCACTTCACGGCCATTGGCATCGCGGGCCACCAGGCTGTCACGGGCAAAGGCCTGGTGCAGGCCAGTCAGGCGGTCTTCGATAGCCTTGTAGCGGCTGTTCAGTTCGGCACGGTCGGCGTCCATGTCGGCTTGCGCGGCGGCGTCCAGCTTGCCGTCCAGCTCCAGCTTGCGCGCCTGCAAGCGCAGGCGCTCGAGGCCATGGTTGATGGCCCCGATATCCTTCTTCTCGAGGCTTTGCAGCTCGTTGTTGAGCTGGTTGGCGCGTTTGAGACGGGCCTGCAGTTCGTTCCAGGCGGCAGGCCCCTCGGCGACTACGCGGCCTTCTTCCTTGACGCTGACCAGGTAGCCGTAAAAATTGCCCCACTCACGGCGTTCCACGGCAATCAGGTCGGCTGGGTGTTGCTCATCGACCAGCCAGTCGCCGACCACCCAGGTGAAGTCGCTACCATTGAGGTCGCGGTTACCCACCTTGATCAGCTCTCGGGTCATGAACTCCGGCCCCTGGTCAGGCACCGGCAGGCCAGCCCCCTTCAGACGAGCTCGGGGTACTTCCTCCTTCTGCACCACTTCACCAATGACGACGTGATCGGCCTGACCCGGCACCTTGTAGGTGGCCTGGACAAGATCGGCTGGCCAGAAGTGGCCCAGGCCACGCACGGCGATCACCGCCAGCAGGCCGACGGTCATGATCACGGCCATGGCCACCGCACCGCCGCTCATCCAGACGCCTGGGGCGCCGCTCTTGAACCAGCCTTTGAGGGAATCCTTTTTCACGGATCGCTACCTTTCTATCAAAGCGACGAGTATTTCTTGCGCAGACGCTGGCGAATCAGCTCGGCCAAGGTGTTCATGACGAAGGTGAACATCAGCAGCACCAGGGCGGCCAGGAACAGCACGCGATAGTGGCTGCCACCGACTTCCGATTCCGGCATTTCCACAGCCACGTTGGCGGCCAGGGTGCGCATGCCCTCGAACAGGTTCATCTCCATCACCGGTGTGTTGCCGGTCGCCATCAGCACGATCATGGTCTCGCCTACCGCACGGCCCATGCCGATCATCAACGCCGAGAAGATGCCCGGGCTGGCAGTGAGGATGACCACGCGGGTCAGCGTCTGCCAAGGCGTCGCGCCCAGTGCCAGCGAGCCCAGGGTCAGACTGCGCGGCACACTGAACACGGCGTCTTCGGCAATCGAGTAGATGTTCGGGATGACCGCGAAGCCCATGGCGATACCGACTACAAGGGCGTTGCGCTGGTCGTAGGTGATACCCAAGTCGTTGGTGATCCACAGGCGCATGTCGCCGCCGAAGAACCAGCTTTCCAGATGCGGGCTCATGGTCAGGGCGAACCAGCCGGTGAACAGGATGACCGGAATCAGGATCGCCGCTTCCCAACCATCCGGTACACGCAGGCGGATCGACTCCGGCAGTCGGCTCCAGAAAAAGCCGGCCAGCAGGATACCGATCGGCATCAGCAGGAACAGGCTGAACACACCGGGCAGGTGGCCTTCCAGGTACGGGGCCAAAAACAGGCCGGCGAAGAAGCCAAGGATCACCGTCGGCATCGCTTCCATCAACTCGATCACTGGCTTGACCTTGCGGCGCATGCGCGGGGCCATGAAGTAGGCGGTATAGATGGCTGCGGCAATGGCCAGCGGGGCAGCCAGGATCATGGCGTAGAACGCGGCCTTCAAGGTACCGAAGGTCAGCGGCGACAGGCTCAGTTTGGGCTCGAAGTCAGTGTTCGAAGCGGTCGATTGCCAGACGTATTTCGGCTCGTCATAGTTCTCGTACCACACCTTGCCCCACAGCGCGCTGAACGAAACTTCCGGGTGCGGGTTACGCAGGCTCAACGGCAACAGCTTGCCGCCTTCTTCGATGATGATGCGGTTGGCGCGTGGCGACAGGGCCAGCGTGCCAGGGCCTTCGGCAGCCGGCTCAACCAGCAGGGTTCGGTGTGCAGTGCTGTGGAACACGCCCAGTTTGCCTTCGGCGTCCAGGGCGATGAAGCCCTTGCGGCGCTCTTCGGCGTCGATCTGCACGATTGGCGCCTTGCCCATCTGGAAGGTACGGATCTGCTTGAAGCGCGATTCGCCATCCGGGTCACGGGCCATGAACCATTGGGCCAGCCCCCCCTTGGAGTCACCGATGATCAGCGAAATGCCACCAACCAGCTGGGCGGTGGCGGTAATTTCGGTGTCGGCGCTTTCAGACAGCTTATAACGGCCGTTGAGGCTCTTGTCGCGCAGGCTGAACACATCGGCCGTGGCGCGACCGTTGATCACATACAGCCAGTGCTGGCGTGGGTCGATGAAGATATTCTTCACCGTTTCGGTCATTTGCGGCAGGTCGATGCGGTTCTGCTCGGTGGTGACCTCTTCGGTCATCATGTTTTCCGTGCGGGTCAGTTCGACCACCTGCAGCTGAGCACCAGTAGAGCCGGCCAGCAGCAGGGTGTCCCCATTGACGTTGACGCTGACATGGTCCAGCGCACGCCCCTGCTCGTCGAGCACGAACGATTGCTCGCCGTACGGGTAATCGATGCCAGGGGTGATGGTTTTCTTGTTGTCCGGGTAGGTGATCTTGTAGGTGTGGTGGAACACCAGGGCCTGACCATTGGACAAGCCCAGTACCACCAGCGCGCTGCCCGGCTGGTCAGTACTGATGGAAGTAACCTGGGTGTCCGCCGGCACTGCCAGATCGACACGCTTGAGTTCGTTACCGGTCTTGGTATCGAAGAACAGTGCCTGGCCCTTGTCCGAAACACGCATCCCCACCTGATTCTGCTCTTCAAGCGCGATCATCAGTGGCTTACCGGCATCCTGCTGCAGCCATGTCGGCTCCAGGGCCTTCTTGCTGGTCAGCTCGGCGCCCTGGAACAGTGGCAACACCACATAAGCCAGGTAGAAGAAGATCAGCGTGATGGCCGCCAATACGGCAAGCCCGCCTACCAGTACGTACCAGCGGGTCAGGCGGTCCTTGAGCGCGCGCATGCGCCGCTTGCGTTGCAACTCGGGCGTATTGAAATCAATGCGCACGGGCTGGGAGTTTTGGGTCATGTTGGAATTGGCCAGATCATTCATGCGCACACCCTAGCGGTCCCGTGTGACAAAAACATTACAAAGTGGTGACGCGCGAAAGCCCGCCGCACAGGGAGCCTGGCTTCGGACTGAAAATGCGTGGAAGAGGCCGGGCAGTGGCACCGGCCTCTTCTTAATTACTTACTTCTTTGCAACGTTACCGGTGTGCGACAGGCCCAGGTCAGCCAGGGTCTTGTCGACGACTTTTGCCGGCAGCGGGATGTAGCCGTCCTTCACCACCACCTGCTGGCCCGCTTGCGACAGCACCAGCTTGACGAACTCGGCTTCCAGCGGGGCCAGAGGCTTGTTCGGCGCCTTGTTTACGTAGACGTACAGGAAGCGCGACAGCGGGTAGGTGCCGTTCAGGGCGTTGGCTTCGTTGTCTTCAACAAACTCGCCGCCTTCTTTCTTGGCCAGGGCTACGGTCTTGACGCTGGCGGTCTTGTAGCCAATACCCGAGTAGCCGATGCCGTTCAGCGAGGAGCTGATCGACTGCACGACCGAAGCCGAGCCAGGCTGTTCGTTGACGTTAGGCTTGAAGTCGCCTTTGCACAGGGCTTCTTCCTTGAAGTAGCCGTAGGTGCCGGATACCGAGTTGCGGCCGAACAACTGAATTGGCTTGTTGGCCAGGTCACCGGTCACACCGACGTCGCCCCAGGTCTTGATGTCGGCCTTGCCACCGCACAGGCGAGTGGAGGAGAAGATGGCGTCGACCTGAGCCATGGTCAGGCCCTTGATTGGGTTGTCCTTGTGCACGAACACGGCCAGGGCGTCGACGGCAACCGGGATGGCGGTCGGCTTGTAGCCGTACTTCTGCTCGAAGGCTTGCAGCTCGACGTCCTTCATCTTGCGGCTCATCGGGCCGAGGTTGGCGGTGCCTTCGGTCAGCGCGGGTGGCGCGGTAGAGGAGCCGGCAGCCTGGATCTGGATGTTTACGTTCGGATATTCCTTCTTGTAGGCCTCGGCCCACAGAGTCATGAGGTTCGCGAGGGTGTCGGAACCGACGCTGGAGAGGTTGCCCGATACACCAGTGGTCTTGGTGTAGGTCGGGATCGCAGGATCGACAGCGGCTACCGCGTTGGCGGTTGCAACGCCAGCGGCGGCAAAGGTAAGGGCCGCCATCAAACGCTTCAGTTTCATGCCTTGCTCCTAGCAGGAATATTGGGGTGTTGGATGGAACGGGCCCAAGTATCGGCAGGCCGCATGAATACGATATGACTTCATTATGACAATTGGATGAAAGGCCATCACTGGAAGCTGGTCTGGCCACTTCGCGGCTAAAGCCGCTCCTACAGGTTTGGTGTCGGCCTTGAGGCTTGTGCAAAACCCTGTAGGAGCGGCTTTAGCCGCGAAGAGGCCAGTAGCCGTAGCGCAGATCAGCGCTTGTTGGCGAGCAGGTACAGGCCCACAGCCAGACCAACGGCGCACAGGCCTGCCACGTAGTAGGCAGGCGCCATCGGGCTCACCTTCAGCAGCGCGGTCACCACCATCGGCGTCAGCCCGCCAAAGATGGCGTAGGCCACGTTGTACGAGAACGACAGCCCGCTGAAACGCACCACCGCCGGGAACGCCTTGACCATGACATAAGGCACTGCGCCAATCACGCCCACGCACAGGCCGGTCACGGCATACAGGGGGAACAGCAACTCGGGCCGGGTCGGCAGGCTGTGGTAGAAGACCCAGGAACTGGCCAGCAAAAGCAGGCTGCCGATCACGAACACCCGACCCGCCCCATACCGGTCAGCCAGGCTGCCGGCACCAATACAGCCGAAGCTGAGCAACACGATGGCCAGGCTGTTGGCCTTGAGCGAGTCGGTCGGGCTGATGTGGTAGATGCTCTGCAGCAGCGCCGGGGTCATCAGGATGACCACCACGATGCCGGCCGAAAGCATCCAGGTCAGCAGCATCGACAGGATGATCGGACCACGATGGTCACGCAGCACGGCGCGCAGTGGCAACTCCTCCGCCAGTGCCTTGCGTTGCTGCATTTCGGCGAACACCGGGGTTTCGTGCAGCCAACGGCGCAGATAAACCGAGAACAGGCCGAACACACCGCCAAGCAGGAACGGGATACGCCAGGCGTAGTCAGCCACCTCTTCCGCGCTGTACACGCTGTTGATCAAGGTCGCTACCAGCGAGCCCAGCAGAATGCCGGCGGTCAGGCCGGCGGTCAGGGTGCCGCAGGCGTAGCCGGTGTTGCGAGCCGGCACGTGTTCAGAGACGAACACCCATGCGCCCGGTACTTCGCCGCCGATTGCCGCGCCCTGGATCACGCGCATCAGCAACAGCAGGATCGGTGCCCACATGCCGATCTGCGCATACGTCGGCAGCAGGCCCATGATCAGGGTCGGCAGGGCCATCATGAAGATGCTCAGGGTGAACATCTTCTTGCGCCCGAGCAAGTCGCCGAAGTGAGCCATGATGATGCCGCCCAGCGGCCGCGCCAGGTAGCCGGCGGCGAAGATGCCGAATGTTTGCATCAGCCGCAGCCACTCGGGCATGTCGGCCGGGAAGAACAACTTGCCCACCACCGTGGCGAAGAACACGAAGATGATGAAATCGTAGAACTCCAGCGCGCCGCCCAGGGCGGACAGTGAGAGGGTCTTGTAGTCGCTGCGGGTCAGCGGCCGCGAGGGCTGCTCGATACTGCTCGGCACGGAAGTCATCGCTCGTTGTTCTCTTTGTAGGGCATGCAGGCCGCTTGGCGCGCGGCTTCTGGATTGGAGACAGGCGAAGATAGCAAATTGCCGAGCTACGCCGAAAGCGATACAAAATCCACACAGATATTCATGAATACGCGGTCGTCGCTGGCCGTTATGCCCTATATACTGGCAGTTCGTAGGATTATGTTGCTCCTGACGTGGGATGTTGTGCGAAAACGCCGGTCACTATTGTCGGGCGGTTTCGCAGAGTTTCCCTACGGCCGCCCAGTGAAACGAAATCGGCGTAGTATGTTTCAAGCTGAATCGTTTACCCGGCCTTTGCGCCACACCAACGAAAAGCGTCACGGGTCAGAGGCCCCATCGCATGATTGAGCTCGAACAAGAAGATCCAATCCCGCAAGGCGACCTGGCCTTGCAGATCACCGCACTGCCGCGAGAAACCAACGGTTTCGGCGATATCTTCGGTGGTTGGCTGGTTGCCCAGATGGACCTGGCAGGCACGGCCATGGCCAGCCGTGTCGCCGGCGGCCGCGTAGCCACCGTAGCCATCGACCGCATGGCCTTCCTGGTGCCCGTCGCGGTCGGCGCACAGCTGTCTTTCTATACCCAGACCCTGGAAATCGGCCGCAGCTCGATCCAGATGATGGTCGAGGTGTGGAGCGACGACCCGCTGTCCAGCGAATGGCGCAAGGTCACCGAAGCGGTATTCGTCTTCGTCGCCATCGACGGCAGTGGTCGTACCCGCTCGGTGCCTCGTCGCTGAGCCACGCTGGCGGTAAACTCATTGCATCTGCCCGGGTCCAAGGCCCACTGGCAATCAATGAGAAGAACGCAATGGCTACCTTTCAGGTCGTAACCGAGCAACATGGCGAACTCAACTGCTGGCGTATCAGCAGTGACCGCGCCGAACTCCTGATCGCCCAGCAAGGCGCACAGGTCCTCAGCTACCAGCAGGTAGGCGAACCGCCACTGCTGTGGCTGAGCGACCAGGCCCTCTTCCGCCAGGGCAAGTCGGTACGCGCCGGGGTACCGGTGTGCTGGCCATGGTTTGGCAACCTGCAGCGTAACCCTCAGGCCGTCCAGGCCATGTACCACGGAGCACAGGCGCCTGCCCACGGGCTTGCGCGCACGCGTGACTGGCAATTGCTGGGTATCGAGGACGTGGAGGAGACCCTGCGGATCGAGTTCGAACTGCCTGAAGCACAGGGCGACCTGCCCGGTTGGCCCCATGATGTCGAGCTGAAACTGGTGGTGGAGATGGGCGCAGACCTGAAACTGAGCCTGACCAGCCGCAACATGGGCAATACCCCCGTGACCATCAGCCAGGCCCTGCATAGCTACTTCGCAGTGAGCGATGTGCGCCAGGCACGAGTCGAGGGTGTCGACGGGCTGGGTTACATCGAGACCCTGGCGGACTGGGAACAGCGCCAGCAGCAAGGGGCCCTGATGTTTGCCGGGGAAACTGACCGGATCTACCTGAACACCCCGCAGACCCTGAGCATCGTCGACCCGCATTGGAATCGGCGGATTACCTTGACCAGCAGCGGCTCGCGCTCGGCGGTGATCTGGAACCCTTGGACCGAGCGGGCCAAGGAGCTGGCAGACATGGCTGACGATGGCTGGCAGCGGATGTTGTGCATCGAGACGGCGAATGTGTGGGATGACCTGGTGGAGTTGGAGCCTGGGCGCAGCAGTTCGCTGGGGGTCAGGATTGTCAGCGAAATGATCTGAGTTTTACAGTGCCTGTGCCGGCCTCTTCGCGGGTAAACCCGCTCCTACAGATACCTCGCGGCATGCAAGGCCTGTGGAGGTTCCGTAGGAGCGGGTTTACCCGCGAAGAGGCCGGCACAGCCGTTCAGAGATCAGCATCCTCCACCACCCTCACCTTCCCCGCATCCAGTGCATAGGCCGCATCGGCCAGGTCATTGCTGACCTTTTCCACCTTCAGCTTGCCGCTGACCCACAGCGGGGTGTAAATGTCATCGATCTTCAGGCCTTTCGGGTAGCGCACCAGTACCAACTGGTTGGGCGGCGGTGGCGGCACATGGATGCACGCACCCGGGTACGGCACCAGGAAGAACAACGTGCTGTTGCCCTTGGCGTCACTCTCCAGCGGCACAGGGTAGCCACCTAGGCGGATGTCCTTGCCATTCATGGCCGCCACGGTCTTGGTCGAATACATCACCGCAGGCAGCCCCTTGCTCTGCTTGAGGCCACCCTTGGCGGTAAAAGTGCCCATGGCTTCCGGCGAGTTGTGGTCGATTTCAGGCATTTGTTCGAGTGCCTTCTGGTCCGACTTGGGCATCAGCTCCAGCCAGTCGGTTTCGGGCAGTTCGGCATGGGCCAGGGTACTGGCCAACAGCAAGGGGATGAGGAAAAAGGCACGCATGAAAATGCTCGGCAACTCGAATGAATTGCCGAGCATTCTAACCAGTAATCAGCGCTTCTTGATGAATCCGTAGATCACCAGCAGCACCACGGCACCGACCAGCGCGCCAAGGAAGCCCGCCGCTTGCCCAGCCTGGTATATACCCAGCGCCTGGCCGCCATAGGTAGCCACCAAGGAGCCGGCAATACCCAGCAGGATGGTCATGATCCAGCCCATGCTGTCATCGCCCGGCTTGATGAAGCGGGCCAGCAGGCCGACGATGAGGCCGATGAAGATGGTTCCAATGATACCCATGGCAATCCCTCTGCAGTGAAGTTGGAACAAGCCAAAGCCTAGACGGGCTTCGACTTGTTGCCATATTCAGAGGGCATGCCGCTTGCAGAAGTTCGATTCGAAGCCCGATCAGTTGCTGATCAGCGCCTCTACTTCAGCAATCTTGCGCTCGAGGGTAGCCATGTCAGCGCAGCGCAGGGTGGCGTGTCCTACCTTGCGGCCAACCTTGAAGGCTTTGCCGTAGTGGTGCAGGTGGCAGTCCCCGATGGCGACAACCTTGTCCACGGCCGGCACTTCACCGATGAAGTTGAGCATCGCGCTCTCACCCACCTTGGCGGTCGAGCCAAGTGGCAGGCCGGCAACGGCACGCAGATGGTTCTCGAACTGGCTGCACTCGGCGCCTTCGATAGTCCAGTGCCCGGAGTTGTGCACGCGCGGGGCGATTTCGTTGGCCTTAAGGCCACCGTCAACCTCGAAGAACTCGAAGGCCATCACGCCAACGTAATCCAGCTTCTGCAACACGCGGCCGACGTAATCTTCGGCCAAAGCCTGCAGCGGGTGTGCCTGGCTGGCTACCGACAAGCGCAGGATGCCGCTCTCGTGGGTGTTGTGCACCAGCGGATAGAAGCGGGTTTCGCCATCGCGGCCACGCACGGCCACCAGCGACACTTCGCCGGTGAACGGCACGAAGCCTTCCAGCAGGCATGGCACGCTGCCCAGCTCGGCGAACGTACCAACCACGTCTTCTGGCGTGCGCAGCACCTTCTGGCCCTTGCCGTCGTAACCCAGGGTGCGGGTTTTCAGCACGGCCGGCAGGCCGATGCTGGCCACTGCGGCGTCCAGATCTGCCTGCGAGAGGATGTCGGCAAAGGCCGGGGTGGGAATGCCCAGGTCGCGGAACATGCTCTTTTCGAACAGGCGGTCACGGGCGATGCGCAGCGATTCGGCGCTGGGGTACACCGGCACGAACTGCGAGAGGAAGGCCACGGTCTCGGCCGGGACGCTTTCGAACTCGAAGGTGACCAGGTCGACTTCGTCGGCCAGCTGGCGCAGGTGATCCTGGTCGCCGTAGTCGGCACGCAGGTGCTCGCCCAAGGGGGCAGCGCAGGCGTCCGGGGCCGGGTCGAGGAAGGCGAAGTTCATGCCCAGCGGGGTACCCGCCAAGGCCAGCATGCGGCCGAGCTGGCCGCCACCGATTACACCGATCTTCATGGGTTGAGCCTCAAGCCTGGCGCGGGTCTGGGTTGTCCAGCACGGTGTCGGTCTGTTCCGTGCGGAACTGCTTCAACGCCGCGTGGTACTGCGGGTACTTGGCGCCCAGGATGCTGGCCGACAACAAGGCAGCGTTGACCGCACCGGCACGGCCGATGGCCAGGGTGGCAACCGGCACGCCGGCTGGCATCTGCACGATCGACAGCAGCGAATCGACGCCCGACAGCATCGACGACTGCACCGGCACGCCCAGCACCGGCAGGTGGGTCTTGGCGGCGCACATGCCTGGCAGGTGGGCTGCGCCACCGGCACCGGCGATGATCACCTCGATGCCACGGCCCTCAGCCTCCTCGGCATACTGGAACAGCAGATCCGGGGTGCGGTGGGCGGAGACCACCTTCACTTCGTAGGGAATGCCGAGTTTTTCCAGCATTTCGGCGGTGTGGCTAAGGGTGGACCAATCGGACTTGGAGCCCATGATCACGCCAACCAGTGCACTCATCGTCGAGCCTCTCCTGCAAGCGCCTTCTGGCGCGCTAAAAGCAACAAGCCACGCAGGTGGGCCGGCGTGGCTTGTCATACGGATTCTGAATCGACCAGGTCGGCCGAAGGCGCGGGATTGTAACGTATTTAAAGGCTGGCCGCCCACCCCTACAAGCACATGTCGGATCAAAGGGCAAGCTGTCTCGTGGGACAACTTTTTCCCGCCGCCTCGGGGTCGACGAGTGCTGTAAGCCTGCATCCTTACTCGAGCATTTTGGTACGTCTACATGAACGCTCCATGCTTCTTCGCACTTTCGTTTGGCCTGGTACTCGGCATGCAATTGCCAAGCGCTTCCGCAGCCCGCTCGCTCACCGTGCCCAGCTCATGAAATTGGCCATCTGCCAGGTGCCACGCATGAAGACGCCGAACTGAAGTTCAATGGCTGGGTGTGTGAAACGTACACGCCCCCGTGTACCGACACGATCCAACTGCTACCGCTACAGCGGCAGGAATCGTGCAAATATCACTGATTACCTGAAAGGCAACTCAACGTGACGCTTCACCTTGTGCTCCAGACGACTCCAGCTTGCGCCATAGCAAGCGGACGTTAGCCTTACGCACCAAAGCGCAGCGATACAGGCGGATTTCCAGCGGCACATGCCATTGGCTACCACCGCAGATCGCCAACTCACCGCGTTCGAGCTCGCCACGCATCGACAGACGCGGCACCCAAGCGATGCCCATCCCTTCCAGGGCCATGCTCTTGAGGCTGTCGGCCATGGCGGTTTCATAGACGGTGGTATAACGCAGGTTGCGCTGGCGCAGCAGTAAATTGACCGAGCGGCCGAGGAACGCGCCGGCGGTATAGGCTAGCAATGGCACGCTGCCCTCGCCTTCCAGGTCGAACAATGGCTTGCCATCGGCATCCACGGCGCATACCGGCAGCATTTCAGTGGTGCCCATGTGCAGCGACGGGAAGATTTCGGCATCCATCTGCAAGGCCGCGTCCGGGTCGTAGAAAGCCAGCATCAGGTCGCAACCGCCTTCGCGCAGTGCGTGTACGGCATCTCCGACGTTAGTCGCAACCAGGCGGGTGGCGATGTTCAAACCGTCGTTGCGCAACTGGGCCACCCAACGGGGGAAGAAGCCCGACGCCAAGGAGTGTGCCGCAGCTACCTGCACCACTTCGCCCTGCCCGCCTTCAAGATGATGCAAATGGCGGAGAATTTCGCTCAACTGGTCGACAACAGTACGCGCCGTGACGAGAAATAGCTGTCCGGCCTCGGTCAGCTCGATGGGTGTGCGAGAGCGGTTAACCAGTTGCAAGCCCAACGCCGCCTCAAGGCTGCGAATGCGCCGGCTGAAGGCCGGTTGAGTAACGAAACGCCGCTCTGCCGCCTGGGAAAAACTGCGGGTAGCGGCCAGAGCGCTGAAGTCTTCCAGCCATTTGCTTTCAAGGTTCACAAAGCACATCTCCCGGCGTGCACCAAAATGGAACACGCTCGAATATCAATTGGCGTCACATGAAACACTATGCCGTTTGTGCATAGGTTAGCGTGCAATAGCATTGGCCGCAAAAACACCTTCAGGCCTAGGATTGGCGCCATTCCGGCAGGTGCCGGGTCAAAATCGAGATGATATACATCATGTCCTCTGCTGCATCGTTCCGCGTCGAAAAAGACTTGTTGGGTACCCTTGAAGTTCCTGCAGATGCCTACTACGGCATCCAGACCCTGCGCGCTGCCAACAACTTCCACCTCTCTGGTGTTCCGCTGTCGCATTACCCGAAGCTGGTCGTGGCCCTGGCCATGGTCAAGCAGGCCGCTGCCGACGCCAACCGTGAGCTGGGTCACCTGAGCGATGCCAAGCACGCTGCCATTTCCGCAGCCTGCGCCCGCCTGATCAAAGGCGATTACCACGACCAGTTCGTGGTTGACATGATCCAGGGCGGCGCTGGTACTTCTACCAACATGAACGCCAACGAAGTCATTGCCAACGTTGCGCTGGAGGCCATGGGCCACCAGAAGGGTGAGTACCAGTACCTGCACCCCAACAACGACGTGAACATGGCGCAGTCGACCAACGACGCCTACCCGACCGCAATTCGCCTGGGCCTGCTGCTGGGTCACGACGCGCTGCTGGCCAGCCTTGATAGCCTGATCCAGGCCTTCGCTGCCAAGGGTAAAGAATTCGACCACGTACTGAAGATGGGCCGTACCCAGCTGCAGGACGCCGTACCGATGACCCTGGGCCAGGAATTCCGAGCCTTCGCCACCACCATGAACGAAGACCTGCAGCGCCTGCGCTCGCTGGCTCCGGAACTGCTGACCGAAATCAACCTGGGCGGTACCGCCATCGGTACTGGCATCAACGCCGACCCTGGCTACCAGGCCTTGGCCGTACAGCGCCTGGCCACCATCAGCGGCCATCCGCTGGTACCGGCTGCCGACCTGATCGAAGCCACCTCCGACATGGGCGCCTTCGTGCTGTTCTCCGGCATGCTCAAACGCACTGCGGTCAAGCTGTCGAAGATCTGTAACGACCTGCGCCTGCTGTCCAGCGGCCCGCGCACCGGCATCAACGAGATCAACCTGCCAGCGCGTCAGCCAGGCAGCTCGATCATGCCAGGCAAGGTCAACCCGGTTATTCCAGAAGCTGTAAACCAGGTGGCCTTCGCCATCATGGGCAACGACCTGGCCCTGACCGTCGCCGCCGAAGGTGGCCAGCTGCAGTTGAACGTGATGGAACCGCTGATCGCCTACAAGATCTTCGACTCGATCCGCCTGCTGCAACGTGCCATGGACATGCTGCGCGAGCACTGCATCGTCGGCATCACCGCCAACGAACAGCGCTGCCGTGAACTGGTCGAGCACTCGATCGGCCTGGTTACCGCACTGAACCCGTACATCGGCTACGAGAACGCCACCCGTATCGCCCGCGTTGCCCTGGAAAGCGGCCGCGGTGTACTGGAACTGGTGCGCGAAGAGAAGCTGCTGGACGACGCAATGCTCAACGACATCCTGCGTCCGGAAAACATGATCGCTCCACGTCTGGTTCCGCTGAAGGCGTAATCAGGCCGCTGTAAACAGTCTCACCAGGTCGAGGGACTAGACACCTCTCAACCTTTCCAAGGCCCGAGCGCTTGCTTCGGGCCTTTTTTTTGCCTGAAGGTTTTGGGGGCCGCTTTTGCGGGCCTTCGCGACACCAGACCGCGCCTGCAGAGTATGTGGTTTACCTGCAGCCCCGATATCGGCACACAACTTGCTCCATAATGCGTCCCAGCCCCACGGGATTACCCAGCATGCTGCACAGCCACCTGACCACCCTCAACGCAGTTTCGCTGATTCTCAACGTCTTCCAGGCAGACGGTTGCGAGGCTTCAGCGCTGCTGGCCGGCAGCGGCATTGGCCCGGCAGACCTGGGGCATGCCGATGCGCGCATCACCACCCAGCAGGAGTTGCAGGTTTGCGCCAATGCCGTGGCCCGACGCGAGGACATTGGCCTGGAGCTGGGCCAGCGCATGCATGTGTCGTGCTACGGCATGCTCGGTTACGCACTGCTCTCCAGTGCCACTTTGGGTGACGCATTACGCCTGGCGCTGCAGTATCCGGCACTGCTGGGAACAGTCTTCAAGCTGCGCTTGCTCGACGACGGCCAACGTGTCTGGTTCAGCGCCAGCGATTACCAGGACAGCCCGGCGCTGAGCGCTTTCAACGCCGAGTTCTGCCTGGTGTCGCTGAAAGTCACCTGCGACGACCTGCTTGGCCGTCCGTTGCCGCTGCTTGGCGCACGCTTTGAGCACCCTCGCCCTGGTTACCACGCGCTCTATGCCGGAGCGTTTCAATGCCCGATCGGTTTCGCCGCCGAGGACAATGCCTTTGCCTTCGAACGGCGATGGCTGGATATGCCGCTGCCGCTGGCCGACCCGATTACTCACAAAGCCATGAGTGAGCGCTGCCGGCGCCTGAACCTTGAGTTCACCGGTCGCCAGGCATGGCTGGGACGGATTCGCCAGCTGCTGGCGCAGCAACTGGACGCAGCCCCTGGACTGGAAGGGCTTGCGCGGCAAATGAACTGCTCGTCGCGCACCCTGCGCCGGCATTTGCAGGCACTGGGCTGCAGTTATCAACAGCTGCTGGACGAGCTGAGGTTCGAGCGGGCCAAGCAGTTGCTGGCCGATGAACAGATGCCGATCTACCGGATTGCAGAGACTTTGGGGTTCAGTGAGACGGCCAGTTTTCGGCATGCCTTCCAGCGCTGGAGCGGCGTGGCGCCGAGCCATTTTCGTGGTTGACCTGTCCTGGCCTCTTCGCGGGTAAACCCGCTCCTACAGGGGCGTCACAACCTCTGACGCCCTGGTGGCCATTGTAGGAGCGGGTTCACCCGCGAAAGGGCAGGGCCTGCCGGCTAATGTCCAAAGGCCGTTCACCGTTGCCGCCACTGCCTTACCCGCGACGAGGCTGGGATAGGTCACCACCCATCTGGCCATAGACCTTGGCCATATCGATCCCCTTTTGGCCGTTTGCGTCGTTCTCCCCTGCCGATCAGCCCATGACAATGGACCCACGCCAGTCCCACCGGAGAACAACAATGCTGACGATCTATTCCGATGACCACCGCCTGCACCACGGCCGCTGCGAGCTGATCGATGGCAAGCTGATGCCCTGTTTCGAAATGCCTTCGCGCGCCGACCATGTGCTCGACCAGGTGAAAAAACGCAACCTCGGCGACATCCAGGGCCCGACCGACTTCGGCCGTGCGCCGTTACTGCGCGTCCACAGCGCCGATTACCTGGATTTCTTCGAAGGCGCCTGGGCCCGCTGGGCTGCACTGGGCCACGAGGGTGACCTGCTGCCCTTCACCTGGCCGGCCCGCACACTGCGCCAGGTCAAACCGACCGGCCTACATGGCGAACTGGGTTACTACAGCTTCGATGCCGGCGCCCCCATCACCGCGGGTACCTGGCAGGCTGCCTATAGTGCTGCACAAGTTGCCCTGACCGCCCAGGCAGCGATTCAGCAAGGCGCCCATGCGGCGTTCGCCCTGTGCCGTCCGCCAGGGCACCACGCTGCCGGTGAAGTGATGGGCGGCTACTGCTACCTGAATAACGCCGCCATCGCCGCCCAGGCCTTCCTCGATCAAGGCCGAAGCAAGGTCGCCATCCTTGACGTCGACTACCACCACGGCAACGGCACCCAAGACATCTTCTACAGCCGCGACGACGTGTTCTTCGCTTCGATCCACGGCGACCCGCAGGACGAATTCCCGTTCTTCCTCGGCTATGCCGATGAAACCGGCGAAGGCGCAGGCCAGGGCTACAACATCAACTACCCCTTGCCCGCCGGTAGCGACTGGGCCGCCTGGAGCGCAGCCCTGGAGGATGCCTGCAAGCGCATCGCCAGCTATGACGCCGACGTGCTGGTCATCTCCCTGGGTGTGGACACCTTCAAGGACGACCCCATCTCACAGTTCAAGCTGGACAGCCCGGACTACCTGGAAATGGGCAAGCGCATCGGCCAACTCGGCAAGCCGACCCTGTTCGTGATGGAAGGCGGCTACGCTGTGGAAGAAATCGGCATCAACGCGGTCAATGTGCTGGAAGGTTTCCAGCGCGCCCAGCCAGGAGCCCGATAATGGTCCGACTCAAGCGTCTGCTCGCCCCGTTCATCGCTGCCACCCTGTTCGCGGGCGCCCTGCATGCGCAAGCTGAGCAGCGTACCCTGCGTGTATATAACTGGTTCGATTACATCACCCCGCAGACCTTGACTGCCTTCCAGAAGGACAGCGGCGTGAAGCTGGTGTACGACATCTTCGACACCAACGAGGCGCTGGAGGCCAAGCTGCTAACCGGCAACTCCGGTTATGACGTGGTAGTACCGTCCAACGTGTTCCTCGCCAAGCAGATCGAAGCTGGGGTGTTCCAGCCGCTGGATCGCAGCAAGCTGCCGAACTGGCAACACCTGGACCCGGCGCTGATGAAGCTGATCGAAGCCAATGACCCGGGCAACAAGTTTGCCGTGCCGTATATGTACGGCACCGTGCTGATCGGCTTCAACCCGGCCAAGGTCAAGGCTGCACTCGGCGACAACGCGCCGGTGGACAGCTGGGACCTGATTTTCAAGGAAGAGAACATCGCCAAGCTCAAGCAGTGCGGCGTAGCCCTGCTCGACTCGCCGTCGGAGATTCTACCGGTGGCCCTGCAGTACCTGGGCTTGCCGCCGAACAGCGACAAGCCGGCCGACTACAAGAAGGCCGAGGCGCTGATGCTGAAGATTCGTCCGCATATCACCTACTTCCACTCCTCGAAGTACATGGCAGACATCGCCAATGGCGACATCTGCGTGGCGGTGGGCTACAGCGGCAGCTTCTCGCAGGCTGCCAACCGCGCCCGTGAGGCGAACAACGGCGTGGTGGTGGACATGCGCCTGCCCAAGGAAGGCGCGCCGATCTGGTTCGACATGCTGGCGATTCCAAAGGGCGCAGCCAACCCGGAGGATGCGCATACGTTCATCAACTACCTGCTGCGGCCAGAAGTGATTGCGCCGATCAGCGACTTCGTCGGGTATCCGAACCCGAACAAGGATGCGACCGACAAGGTGAATCCGACGATTCGCAACAACCCCAACCTGTATCCGACGGCAGAGGCGATGGCCAAACTCTATACGCTCAAGCCCTTGACGCGAAATGCCGAACGGGCCAGGACCCGCGCCTGGACGCGGATAAAGTCCGGTACCTGATGTTGAACCTGGGGCTGCTTTGCAGCCCCCTTCATTTTCTCCAGACTTTGCGTAGTTTCATCAAGGCCTCGGCTATCTCGCCCTCTGGCACCGCCGCAAAGCCCAGTACCAGTCCTGCCCGTTTATCCACAGACGCCTCACTGTCCGTCAACCAGAAACTGCTCAGTGGCGTCACCTCCACCCCCACCGCCTCGGCTTTGGCCACCAGCTCCTGTTCCCGAGTAAAGTTATCCACACCCACCTTCACATGCAGCCCAGCGGCCACTTCCGGCATTGCGCCCAAGCCCGGAATATCCACAGGCCAACCGGCCTTGAGCACATCGCGCCGCTTCAACGCCGCCTTGCGCATACGGCGGATATGCCGCTGAAAATGCCCGCGCGCCATGAACTCGGCCATCACGCACTGACTGCTGACTTCCGAATGCCGCACTGCCAACGCTCTGCCCTGGCTGAACGCCTGCACCAGCTTCGACGGAAGCACCAGGTAGCCCAGACGCAAGGCCGGGAAGGCTATCTTGCCGAAGGTGCCGACATACAACACTCGCCCGTGCCGGTCGAGCGCTGCCAGCGGGGCCAGCGGCGCACCGCTGTAGCGGTACTCACCGTCATAGTCGTCCTCGATGATCCAGCCGTCAGTGCGTTCAGCCCAGGCCAGCAATGCCAGGCGACGTGCAAGGCTCATGGTCACCCCGGTCGGGTATTGGTGCGCAGGCGTGACATAGGTCAGTCGGCAATTCGTCAACTGTTCCAGCCGGCTGCAGTCCAGTCCGTCTTCATCCACAGGCACGCCAACCACCCGGCCACCCGCGAGCGTGAAGGCATGAGCGGCCGCCCGATAGCCTGGGTTTTCCACAGCCACACCGTCGCCCGGTTGCAGCAGTAACTGTGCACAAAGGCTGATGGCCTGCTGCGCACCGCTAGTGATCACAATTTGTTCAGCCGTGCAGTTCAGGCCCCGCGAGCGTCGTAGGTAGGCCGCAATCAGATCGCGCAAAGCCGGCTCGCCTGCCGGATCACCATAGCCCAGTTGCGCAGGGCACGGGTTGCGCCAGAAACCCGCCTGTAGCTTGGCCCAGACGTCAAACGGGAACAGGTCGAATGCCGGAATACCAACACGAAAAGCACGCGGCGCACCGCTTCTGGGCGGTGGCAAATGGTTGCTTTTCAGGCGCTGCAGAGGCTCACTAAGAAGTCTTCCGCTGGATAAATCCTCAGTACTCTCTTCGCAAAATGTGGATAAACCTGTTGATAAACCCCGGGATAACCCTGTGGATACTTGTGTGGACAGTTTTGGCAGTCGGCTGACGTAAGTGCCATCCCCGACGCGGCTTTCGATGAAGCCCTCGGCATACAGTTGATCGTAGGCGCGCACCACGCTGTTGCGTGAAAGCGCCAACATGGCAGCCAGGTCGCGCGTGGCCGGCAGCCGCGTACCACTGCTCAGGCGTCCATCCAGTACCCGCGCTCGCAACGCCTGATATAGCTGCTGGCTAAGCCCGCGGCGGCGATCAAGGGCGATCCCGGCAGGGTCGAAAGGCAGTATGAGGGGGGACTCGCTCATGGTATTGGACCTATCAAAACAGGCAGTAATGGCTCTTACCCAGAACCAATAGCCTGCCTAGGATGGAGCCATTCGACAAGGATCCCGCCATGTACAACAGTAAGCCTCACCAGGAACACGACCTCACCCGCCTGCACCAGCACATGCTAGACACCCGCCTGGCCGTTCTGGTCAGTCAGGGCGAACAGGGCCTTCTGGCCACACACCTGCCGGTGCTGGTCGATACCGCCGAGGGTGATTTCGGCACTGTGTATGCTCACCTGGCCCGGGCCAACCGCCAATGGCAAGACCTGCAGCAAGGCGGCGAAGCGCTGCTGGTATTCCCCGGCGCCGATGCCTATGTCAGCCCCAGCTATTACCCAAGCAAGGCCGATAACCCCAAGGTGGTGCCGACCTGGAACTACCTGGCGGTGCACGCTTACGGCTCGGCCGAAGTCATCCATGAGGCCGAGCCGCTACTGGCTATCGTTAGCCGCCTGACCGACCGTCACGAACAGGGTCGCAGCGAACCATGGAAAGTCACCGACGCCCCTGCCGACTACATCGACGGCATGCTCCGCGCCATCGTCGGCATTCGCCTACCCATTGCGCGCCTGCAAGGTGCGCGCAAGCTCAGCCAGAACCGCTCCGGGCACGACATCGAAGGCGTGCGCGAAGGCCTGAGCGCCAGTCCCGATCAACTGGACAATCAACTCGCGGCGCACATGCGCCAACTCTGAAGGAATAGCCCATGCCCAACCTTACCCTGCGCCCTGTCACGGCCCAAGATCACGCAGCCTGGCACGCCCTGTGGCAGGCCTACCTGCACTTCTACGAGACCGAGCTGGCCGATGCCGTCAGCCTGAGCACCTGGCAACGCCTGCTCGACCCCAGCGAGCCAACCCATTCGGCACTGGCCTGGGTCGACGGCAAGGCGGTGGGGATGGTCAACTTCATCTACCATCGCTCCAACTGGAGCATCGAGAATTCCTGCTACCTGCAGGACCTGTATGTGGACAGCACGCAACGTGGCCTGGGCATTGGTCGACAGTTGATCGAGCACGTCTACACCACCGCCAAGGCCGACAACTGCATCAAGGTGCACTGGCTGACCCACGAAACCAACGCCACCGCCATCAGCCTGTACCAGCAGGTTGCCGAGCGCTCGGGTTTCATCCAATTCCGCAAAGGCTTGTAGGTCGAACATGACAGACGTATTGAACTGGAAACCCGCCGCAACCCCCAAGGCTGAGCCCATTGAAGGCCGCTTTATTCGCCTGGAAAAGCTCGATCCAGGGCACCATGGCGAAGACCTCTGGGAGGTGCTGCAGGGGCCGGCCTCCGATCCGGTGCTGTGGGACTACCTGCCCTACGGTCCGTTCGCCGAACGTGCCGCCTTTGACCGCTGGCTGGAAGGCAACGCAGCTGGCCGCGACCCGCTTTTCTACACCGTCATCGACCGCGCCAGTGGCCAGGCCCAAGGCATTCTCAGCCTGATGTCGATCGTGCCTGACCACGGCCGAATCGAGATCGGCCACATCGCCTTCGGCGCCGCCATGCAGCGCACGCCCAAGGGTACCGAGGCGGTGTACCTGCTGGGCAAGCTGGGCTTCGAGCTGGGTAATCGACGGCTGGAGTGGAAGTGCAATAACGCCAATGCCCGTTCCAAACGCGCGGCAGAACGATTCGGCTTCGTCTACGAAGGGGTGTTCCGCAAGCACCTGGTGGTCAAGGACCATAACCGCGACACGGCTTGGTACTCGATTACCGATGATGAATGGCCGGCGGTGGCTGCCGGGTTTGAGCGGTGGCTGAGTGAAGAGAACCAGCAACCGGGTGGCCAGGTGGAAAGCCTTGAGGTGTGCCGTAAAGGTTGAACGGTGTGCTGAATCAGAGGCTAGTGAATCCAGCACAAAAAAGGGGAGCATCCGCTCCCCAGAGGTTAACCACTTGTAGATGAGGGCTTAAATCAGCCCTCGATCTCGATCAGGATCTCACCTGGCGTCACGCGATCACCCTTGGCCACATGGATGGCCACGACCTTACCGGCGATGGCCGCCTGCACTTCGGTTTCCATCTTCATGGCTTCGGTGATCAAGACGGCCTGGCCGGCCTTGACCATGTCACCTTCCTTGACCAGCACATCAACGATGTTCCCTGGCATGGTGGTGCTTACGTGGCCAGGGTCAGTCGCTTGCTTGCGCTTGCTGCCGCCACCGCTGACGAACTCGTTGAGTGGCTCGAAGACCACTTCTTCCGGCATGCCGTCGATCGACAGGTAGAAGTGACGCTTGCCTTCGGCTTTCACGCCCACACCGGTGATGTCAACGCGGTAGGTTTCGCCGTGAACGTCGATGACGAACTCGGTCGGCACGCCTTCACCACCGGGCGCAGCCACGGCACCGGCTTCCGGAATCGGCAGCAGAACTTCAGGCGTCAGCGTGCCAGCTTCGCGTTCTTCGAGGAACTTGCGGCCAATGTCAGGGAACATGGCGAAGGTCAGCACGTCTTCTTCGCAACGGGCCAAGGTACCGATGTCGCTACGCAGCTTGGCCATTTCCGGCTTCAGCAGATCAGCCGGGCGCACATCGATCACGTCTTCGCTGCCGATAGCCTGGCGACGCAGTTGCTCGTTGACCACACCCGGTGCCTTGCCATAACCACCTTGCAGGTACAACTTCACCTCGTTGGTGATGGTCTTGTAGCGCTCACCAGCCAGCACGTTGAAGAACGCCTGGGTGCCGACGATCTGCGAGGTCGGGGTGACCAGCGGTGGGAAGCCGAGGTCTTCACGCACACGCGGGATCTCGGCCAGCACTTCGTTCATGCGGTTGAGGGCGCCCTGCTCCTTGAGCTGGTTGGCCAGGTTGGAAATCATGCCGCCCGGTACCTGGTTGACCTGCACGCGGGTGTCCACCGTTGTGAACTCGCTTTCGAACTGGTGGTACTTCTTGCGCACGGCGTAGAAGTACAAGCCGATTTCCTGCAGAAGCTCCAGGTCCAGGCCGGTGTCGAACTCGCTGCCCTTGAGTGCAGCAACCATCGACTCGGTACCTGGATGGCTGGTGCCCCAGGCGAAGCTGGAGATGGCAGTGTCGATGTGGTCGGCGCCATTTTCCACTGCCTTGAGCTGGCACATGGCAGCCAGGCCGGCGGTATCGTGGGAGTGGATGAACACCGGCAGCGACTGTTCAGCCTTCAGCGCCTTGACCAGTTCGCCAGTGGCGAACGGGGTCAGCAGGCCAGCCATGTCCTTGATCGCCACCGAGTCGCAACCCATGGCTTCCATCTGCTTGGCCTGCTTCACGAAGGCTTCGATGGTGTGTACCGGGCTGGTGGTGTAAGCGATGGTGCCCTGGGCGTGCTTGCCGGCGGCCTTGACCGCTTCGATGGCCACGCGCAGGTTACGCACGTCGTTCATGGCGTCGAAAATGCGGAACACATCGATGCCGTTGACCGCAGCCTTGGCGACGAAGGCCTTGACCACGTCGTCGCTGTAGTGGCGGTAGCCCAGCAGGTTCTGACCGCGAAGCAGCATTTGCAGGCGGGTGTTGGGCAGCGCCGCGCGCAGCTTGCGCAGGCGCTCCCACGGGTCTTCCTTGAGGAAGCGCACGCAGGCGTCGAAGGTGGCACCACCCCAGACTTCCAGCGACCAGTAGCCGACCTTGTCGAGCTTGTCACAGATCGGCAGCATGTCTTCGGTACGCATGCGGGTGGCCAGCAGGGACTGGTGGGCGTCGCGCAGGATCGTGTCGGTTACGTGAATTTTCTTGGACATTATGGGGTTCCTCACAGGCCTGCGTGGGCGGCGATGGCGGCAGCGATGGCCAGGGCCAGCTCTTCGGGTTTGCGCTTGATCGAGTAGTTGGTCAATTCAGGGTGGCTTTCGACGAAGCTGGTATTGAACTGGCCGCTACGGAATTCCGGATTGCGCAGGATTTCCTGGTAGTACGCGGCGGTGGTCTTCACCCCTTGCACGCGCATGTCGTCCAGGGCCCGCAGGCCGCGGTCCATGGCTTCTTCCCAGGTCAACGCCCACACCACCAGTTTCAGGCACATGGAGTCGTAGAACGGCGGAATGGTATAGCCGGTGTAGATCGCCGTGTCGGTACGCACGCCCGGGCCGCCGGGGGCGTAGTAACGGGTGATCTTGCCGAAGCTGGGCAGGAAGTTGTTTTTCGGGTCTTCAGCATTGATACGGAACTGCAAGGCGTAGCCACGGTGCTGAATATCTTCCTGCTTGACCGACAGTGGCAGCCCCGAGGCAATGCGGATCTGCTCACGAACGATGTCGATCCCGGTGATTTCCTCGGTGATGGTGTGTTCCACCTGCACCCGGGTGTTCATTTCCATGAAGTACACTTCGCCATCGGCGAGCAGGAACTCCACGGTACCGGCGTTCTCGTAATTCACCGCTTTGGCCGCACGTACCGCCAGGTCACCGATGTAGGCACGCTGTTCGGGAGTGAGCTGTGGGCTGGGGGCAATTTCGATGAGCTTCTGGTTACGGCGCTGGATAGAGCAGTCGCGCTCGAACAGGTGCACTACGTTGCCGAAGCTGTCACCGAGAATTTGCGCCTCGATGTGCTTCGGGTTGACGATGCACTTCTCCAGGAACACTTCGGCCGAACCAAAGGCCTTGGTCGCCTCGGAAATGACCCGCGGGAAATTCTGTTCCAGTTCTTCACGGCTATTGCAACGGCGAATACCGCGACCGCCACCACCGGAGGTGGCCTTGAGCATCACCGGATAACCGATGCGGTCACCTTCGCTCAGGGCTTCATGAATATCGGCAACGTTGCCTTCGGTGCCCGGGGTTACCGGCACACCGGCGGCGATCATGGTGCGGCGCGCTTCGGTCTTGTCGCCCATACGGCGGATCACGTCGGCGGCCGGGCCAATGAACTTGATCCCGCGCTCGGCGCAAATCTCTGCCAGTTCGGCGTTTTCCGAAAGGAAACCATAGCCCGGGTGCAAGGCATCACAGCCGGTTTCCACAGCCAGGTTCACCAGCTTGCGCGGGTTCAGGTAACCGGCCAGCGGCTCGGCACCGATGCTGTGGGCTTCGTCAGCGCGCTTGACGTGCAAGGCATGCCGGTCGGCGTCGGAAAAGATCGCTACCGAGCGAATGCCCATCTCGGCGCAAGCACGCACGATCCGAACTGCGATTTCACCTCGGTTGGCGATCAGGATTTTTTTTATCACTGGAGTCTTCCCAAAGCCGTAGGAACAGTCGAGCCGGTTCTACCGGTCGGCGCGTGACCAGACGTTGCTGGCCAGTCGCGTAATCACCCTAGCGCTGTAGGTCGATAAACAAAAATCAATATTTGTTAGAGGCTGTATTAGTAAAAGCTTATAGTTGGGTAACAGGGTGTTGCCGAGGAGCCGATTAAAATGCGTAAGTCATTGATGCGTATGACATTGCGTCAACTCCAGATCTTCAATGAGGTGTGCGATTTGCGCTCGTACAGCCGTGCTGCGGAGGAGATGGCGCTGACGCAACCCGCCGTTAGTCTACAGATCCGCCAGCTTGAAGAGCTGATCGGCCAGCCGCTGTTCGAGTACGTGGGCAAGAAGCTCTACCTGACTGAGGCGGCCGAGGCCCTTCAGCGCGCCAGCCACGATATCTTCGGGCGCCTGGAAAGCCTGGACATGCAGCTGTCGGACATGCAGGGCTCATTGCAGGGCCAGTTGAAACTGGCGATCGAGTCCAGTGCCAAGTACTTCGTGCCACACCTGTTCGCCGCCTTCAAGCAGCGTCACCCGGAGGTCAACCTGACCCTGACGGTAGTCAACCGCGCCCAAGCCATCCGCCGCCTTTCCGATAACCGCGACGACCTGATCATCATGTCGATGGTGCCGCAAGACATGGGCCTGGAGTTTCTGCCGTTCCTCAACAATCCGATCGTTGCGGTGGCCCCGCCGCAGCACCCGCTGTGCAAGCTGGAGCATTTGCGCATGCAGGACCTGGAGCCTCATACCCTGTTAATCCGCGAGCAAGGTTCGGGAACACGCAAGGCGTGCGAAGAGTACTTCAAGGACAAGCGCGTGCATTTCGCCCAAACGCTTGAAGTAGCCTCGGCCGATGCCCAACGCGAATGCGTGATCGCCGGCTTGGGGATCGCCCTGCTGACCCGCCATGCAGTCAACCTGGAACTGGCCACCGGGGTGCTGAAGGAATTGCCGGTCGAGGAACTGCCGCTGTACCGTAGCTGGTGCGTGGTGCAGGCCAAGGCCAAGCGACAGTCGCCGGTGGCCTTGGCATTTCTGGCATTCATCCGCGGCGAACGTGCGCTGATCAGCGCGCTTGTTGAACGTTTTTCGGGGAAGTTGCCGCCGACGACTGCCATACCGTGAGTGCTTGCAGCTCAGGGTAGTCCGCCAGGTCGCGGAGCAGTTGACGTTGGTCGCAATAGCTCTCGATCGCGCGGCGGTATTCCATACGGCGCTGATCCTTTTCCTGCTGCTTGCGAGCCTTGGCGTTGGGTTGGTACGTACCGTCGAAGTCACGAGCCATTGCCTGTCTCCCAGATAGGATGCGGGAGTTTCAGACTGGCCTTGATGGTTTACCGTTTTGCGGTGGAATGGTGACAGAATCGTGAATTTTCACTGCCTGTACCGGCCTCTTCGCGGGCTTGCCCGCTCCCACAGGAATGGCACCGATTTATACAGGTGCACAGTACCTGTGGGAGCGGGCAAGCCCGCGAAGAGGCCAATACAGGTTGAATTCAGTCGTCTGTAGCCTTGATCGATTTGGGCGACAGACGCAAGCTGCGCAAGCTGCGCTTCACGCTCTTCAGGTGGTTGACCAGGCTTGGCCCGCGCGCCATGGCAACGCCCATGGCCAGCACGTCGATCACCACCAGATGGGCAATACGCGAGGTCAGAGGGGTGTAGATCTCGGTGTCCTCATGCACGTCGATCGCCAGGTTGACCGTCGACAGCTCGGCCAGCGGCGTCTGGCTGGGGCACAGGGTAATCAGGTTGGCGCCGCTCTCACGCACCAGGTTGGCAGTGATCAGCAGGTCCTTGGAACGGCCCGACTGGGAAATACACACCGCCACATCACCCGGTTTCAGGGTAACCGCCGACATCGCTTGCATGTGCGGGTCGGAATACGCTGCCGCGCTGAGCAGCAGGCGGAAGAACTTGTGCTGGGCATCGGCTGCAACCGCACCGGACGCGCCAAAGCCATAGAACTCTACCCGCTGCGCCTGGGCCATGGCGCTCACTGCTTGTTGCAGCGCCTGCGGATCAAGGTGCTCGCGCACTTCCATCAGGGTGTGGAGGGTGGTGTCGAAGATCTTCAGACTGTAGTCGGCGACCGAGTCATCTTCGTGGATGGCGAACTGACCGAAGCTGGCCCCGGCAGCCAGGCTTTGCGCCAGCTTCAGCTTCAGGTCCTGGAAGCCCGAGCAGCCGATGGCCCGGCAGAAACGCACGATGGTCGGCTCACTGATACCCACGCTGTGCGCCAAGTCGGCCATGGAGCTGTGCATGACGGCAGCCGGGTCGAGCAGCACGTGGTCGGCCACTTTCAGTTCCGATTTGCGCAGCAGGTGGCGCGATTGGGCGATATGTTGCAACAGATTCACAGGCTGGACTCGGTTATGATCGGCTTGCCGGGTTGTAGCTTTCTTGTAGTTATACTACATGGACGCCAACCCGCCCAGTTAAACGAACGTGGAGAGTGGTGGTTTGACTATTCCTTGCGACATTCTGGTCTTCGGCGGCACCGGCGATCTGGCCCTGCACAAATTGCTTCCGGCGCTCTACCACCTGTTTCGCGAGGCCCGTCTGAACCCTGCCGTGCGGGTCATCGCACTGGCCAGGCGCAACCTGCCACGCATCGACTATCTGAAGCTCGCCGAACGCCATTGTCGGGCGCAGATTGCCCGCAGTGACTTCGACGAAGAGGTGTGGCAGCGGTTTTCCGCACGTGTCGACTACTTCCCGATGGATGCTTCACAGAGCGCCGACTTCGGCCGCCTGGCACGCTACCTGGGCGAACCCGGTGGGCTGACGCGCATCTTCTACCTGGCCACCGCCCCCAACCTGTTCGTACCGATTGCCAACCACCTGCGCATTGCCGGACTGGCCGACACCGAAGCGCGCATCGTGCTGGAAAAGCCGATCGGCCATTCGCTGGAATCAGCCACTGCCATCAATGAAGCGATTGGCACGGTGTTCGAGGAAAGCCAGGTGTTTCGCATCGACCACTATCTGGGCAAGGAAACCGTGCAGAACCTGATGGCCCTGCGTTTTGCCAATGCCCTGCTGGAGCCAGTGTGGCGCAACAACCAGGTCGACCATGTCCAGATCAGCGTTTGCGAGACGCTGGGCGTAGAAAACCGCGGTGCCTACTACGACCGCGCCGGGGCTATTCGCGACATGCTGCAGAACCACCTGCTGCAACTGCTGTGCCTGGTGGCCATGGAGCCACCCGCGCAGTTCGAGGCCGAAGCGGTACGCGACGAAAAGGTGAAAATCCTGCGCGCCCTCAAGCCGATCACTGGCCAGGATGTACAGGACAAGACAGTACGCGGCCAATATGGCGCCGGACGTATCGGCGGCCAGGAAGTGCCGGCCTACTACTTTGAAAAGGATGTCGACAACGACAGCGATACCGAGACTTTCGTGGCCATCGAGGCGCACATCGACAACTGGCGCTGGGCGGGCGTGCCTTTCTATCTGCGCACCGGCAAACGCATGGCGCGGCGCGCTTCGCAGATCGTCATCCAGTTCAAGCCAGTGCCTCACGAACTGTTCAGCGGCGGCCAGGTCAACCAGCTACTGATACAGCTGCAACCGGACGAACGCATCAGCCTGCGCATGATGACCAAGAGCCCAGGCAAGGGCATGCGCCTGGAGCCCGTGGAGCTGGACCTTAATCTGGCCCAGGTGTTCAGCCAGACTCGCCGCTGGGAAGCCTACGAGCGTCTGCTGCTGGATGTGCTCGAAGGTGATTCGACACTGTTCATGCGCCGCGATGAAGTGGAAGCAGCCTGGGCCTGGGTAGATCCAATCATCAAGGGCTGTGAAGAACACTTCCAGGCACCCCGCCCCTACCCGGCTGGCAGTTTCGGGCCCGAGCAAGCCAACAGCCTGCTCGCCAGGCATGGCAGGCGCTGGCATGGCTGAATGACCTGCGCGATGGCGCGACCTTTAATCTGAAACAGCAGCAGATGAAGTTCGAAGGTGCGAAATCCATAACGTGAAGGCCATCGACTGACCATGCCTCCGCCAGCTTGCGCAGGCCGTGACCTGGCCTCGGGCCGATGAGCGGGATGCAGCCAGGTGAATATTCATACAGTAGATATTTGCCCCTTACCCGGCATCGCCCTAGAATGGCCCGATGCGCACAGACGACCTCTCTCTCCTGCTGAATTCCCTCAACGATGCCCAACGCCAGGCCGTAGCGGCCACGCTCGGGCGTCAACTGGTGCTTGCCGGCGCCGGTTCCGGTAAAACCCGCGTGCTGGTACACCGCATCGCCTGGCTGATCCAGGTCGAGCAGGCGTCGCCGCACTCGATCCTGTCGGTGACGTTCACCAACAAGGCCGCGGCAGAAATGCGCCAGCGGATCGAGCAACTGCTGGGCATCAACCCGGCAGGCATGTGGGTCGGTACCTTCCACGGCCTGGCCCATCGCCTGTTGCGGGCCCACTGGCAGGAAGCGCGGCTGGTGCAGAACTTCCAGATCCTCGACAGCGACGACCAGCAGCGCCTGATCAAGCGGGTGATGCGCGAGTTGGGCCTGGACGAGCAGAAGTGGCCGGCACGCCAGGCCCAGTGGTTCATCAACGGGCAGAAAGACGAAGGCCTGCGCCCGCAGCATATCCAGGCGGGGGGCGACCTGTTCCTGGCGACCATGCGCGAGGTCTATACGGCCTACGAGCAGGCGTGCGAGCGCGCCGGTGTCATCGATTTCTCCGAGCTGCTGCTTCGCGCCCTGGACCTGTGGCGTGACCACCCGGGCCTGCTGGAACACTATCAGCGACGCTTCCGCCACGTGCTGGTGGACGAGTTCCAGGATACCAACGCCGTGCAGTACGCCTGGTTGCGCCTGCTGGCACGCGGCGGCGACAGCCTGATGGCGGTAGGCGATGACGACCAGTCGATCTACGGCTGGCGCGGCGCCAAGATCGAAAACATTCACCAGTACACCGCCGACTTCCCCGACGCCGAAATGATCCGCCTGGAGCAGAACTACCGCTCCACCGGCGGCATCCTCAAGGCGGCCAACGCGCTGATCGCCAACAACAGCGGGCGCCTGGGCAAGGAACTGTGGACCGACATGGGCGAAGGCGAACCACTGACCCTGTACGCGGCCTACAACGAGCACGATGAAGCGCGCTATGTCGTGGAAACCATCGAGAGCCTGGTCAAGCAGGGTAATGCGCGCAACGAGATCGCCATCCTGTACCGCTCCAACGCCCAGTCGCGAGTGCTGGAAGAAGCCCTGCTGCGCGAGCGCATCCCCTACCGCATCTATGGCGGCCAGCGCTTCTTCGAGCGCGCCGAAATCAAGAATGCCATGGCTTACCTGCGCCTGATCGAAGGGCGTGGCAACGATGCCGCTCTGGAGCGGGTGATCAACGTGCCGCCGCGCGGTATTGGCGAAAAAACCGTCGAAGCCATCCGCGAGCACGCCCGCCACAGCCAGCTGTCCATGTGGGAGGCCATGTGCCAGCTGCTCGCCGCCAAGGCCCTGAAAGGCCGCGCTGCCAGTGCCCTGGGGGCCTTTATCGAGCTGATCGAGGGGCTGGCCGCCAAGGTCGTGGACATGCCGCTGCATACCATGACCCAGACCACCATCGAACAGTCCGGCCTGATCACCTATCACCAGGAAGAAAAAGGTGAAAAGGGCCAGGCACGGGTAGAAAACCTTGAGGAACTGGTCAGTGCGGCACGCAACTTCGAGTCCACCGACGAAGACGCCGACCTGTCCCCGCTCTCGGCCTTCCTTGGCCACGCCTCACTCGAAGCTGGCGATACTCAGGCTGACGAGCATGAAGACAGCATCCAGCTGATGACCCTGCACAGCGCCAAAGGCCTGGAATTCCCCTATGTGTTCCTGGTGGGCATGGAAGAAGGCTTGTTCCCGCACAAGATGAGCCTGGAAGAACCCGGCCGCCTGGAAGAGGAACGACGCCTGGCTTATGTAGGCATCACCCGCGCCATGCGCCAGTTGGTCATGACCTACGCCGAAACACGCCGCCTTTATGGCAGCGAGACTTACAACAAGGTGTCGCGTTTCGTGCGTGAAATTCCGGCAGGCCTGGTTCAGGAAGTACGCCTGTCCAACAGCGTCAGCCGCCCGTTCGGCGGGGCCAAGACGGCCACCAACAGCAACCTGTTCGCCAATGCCAGCATTCCGCAGACCGCGTTCAACCTTGGCCAGCGTGTGCAGCATGCGGTATTCGGCGAAGGCGTAATCCTCAATTTCGAAGGTTCTGGCGCTCAGGCGCGGGTGCAGGTGAATTTTGCCGAAGGTAGTAAATGGCTGATGCTGGGGTATGCCAAGCTCGAGGCTATCTAAAGCCCACAAGGGTCGGGCCCCCAGCTTTGTAACATTCAGGCAAAAGCTCGAAACATTATGTCGCTGGTCATGTGCCCGGGAACCTGTGCACCATGACGCGCGTGCAATCCACCACAGGGGATATCCCACTTATGCAACGTTTTCTTAGCATCGCACTGGCGCTCTGCGTCGGCCTGACGCTGAGCCTGGACGCCAGCGCCAAGCGTTTCGGCGGCGGCAAGAGCTCGGGCTCCGCGCCTATCCACCAGACCCGCCAGGCTACGCCAACCACGCCTGCTGCCGCGCCGACCGCACCTGGCCGTGCACCGGCTGCCGCCAGCGGTGCTTCGCGCTGGTTGGGCCCACTGGCTGGCCTCGCCGCCGGTGGCCTGCTGGCTTCCATGTTCATGGGCGACGGTTTCGAAGGCTTCCAGATCATGGACTTCCTGATCGTGGCGCTTATCGCCTTCCTCGTGTTCCGCTTCATCGCCGCGCGTCGCCGCCAGCAGCAGCCACAAATGGCCATGCCGGGCCATGCGCCGATGCAGCGTGAGGCTCACGCTCAGCCTTCGCAGCCGTCGATTTTCGGTGGTTCAGCCGCACCCGCTGCCGCAGCCGCCCCGGTGATCAACGCGCCGGCCTGGTTCAACGAGCAGAGCTTCCTGGCAGCAGCCCGTAGCCATTTCCAGTCGCTGCAGCAGCACTGGGACGCCAACGAAATGGACAAGATCAGCGAGTTCGTTACCCCGCAAATGCTCGAGTTCCTCAAGCGTGAGCGTGCTGAACTGGGCGATGGCTTCCAATCTACCTACATCGATAACCTGGAAGTGCAACTGGACGGTGTCGATGACCGCGCCGACCGCACCGACGCTACCCTGACCTTCCGTGGCGTATCGAAGAATTCGCGCTTCGACCAGGGCGAAGTGTTCAGCGAAAGCTGGCACATGGTTCGCGCCCAAGGCGAGAACCAGCCTTGGCTGGTAGCCGGTATCCGTCAAAACGGCTAATCGCTGCGTGCTAAACAGAGAACCCCGGGCTTGCCCGGGGTTTTTTGCTTTTGCCAAAGTGGGCTACTAGGGTATAAGGCGCAGCGTTGTCATCTAGGTCAGAGGAAGTGAACCGTGGAAGAAGTGATCGAACAACTCCGTGAAGCGAATGAGCCGGTACCGGTGCCCCTGGAGCTTCCCGACGAAGACCAGCTGGTAGAGATCGAAGAGCAGCTGTTCATCAATATTCCATTCGTGTTCAAAGAGTTTCTGCTGACCGTAAGTGATGTGGTTTACGGCTCCCTTGAGCCTGTTACCGTCACTGATCCGCAGTCGCACACCTACCTGCCAGATGTGGCCTCCAACGCCTGGGATGCCGGCGTACCGCGCGACCTGATTCCACTGTGCCAGGACGGCGACAATTACTATTGCGTGGAAGAAGACGGCACCGTGGTGCTATGGGATGCCGAAGAGGAAGGTGTCGGCGAAGACAGTTGGGAATCGGTGTGGCATTGGGCGCGAGATGTTTGGCTGGAGAGCTGATTTCTAGCGCCTGTAGAGAAATCCACGCGATTCCAGGCTGGAAAAAAGACGGCTGAGGCCATCAATGTAGTTAAAGTCGCCAGGCTTTCTGCGCCTGGCGACAGGGATATCGCCCCCATTCCCTTGGGCGACGGTGAAATACTGCACAGGGCGTGTTCCCCTCATTGCGAGTTCTCGCGACTGTTCTCCAGCGTCTCTAGCAAGGCAATCTGCATACGCGTATGCACGCGGATGAACCAGCGCCACAACAACGCCACCACCACTGCAGCTACGACAGCAATCACCAGCAGTAACTCGCTAGTCGGCAAAATACTCGCCGACAATGCCGACAGCAGCAGGAAAATTACCAGCAGCGACAATAGCGGGATCACCTCAGCGATCACGCGACGCACACGCTGGGTATGCCGCCCGGCCATTTCTGGCTTGACGCCCATTTCTGCAAGCAGCATCGACAGCGCCTTGAGCTTGCGGTAGGCGGCGATCAGGAATGGCAGCGACAGCAACAACGCTGCGCCCCAGATCAACGCCTTCTGCAGACTAACATCGCTTACCCACTCGCTGAGCCAGTTGCCGATACGCGCTGCAAAGTAGCCCCCGCTGAAAAAGATGGCGATCACCAGCGCCAGGTTCACCCCCACCTGTAACAGGATGCGCCGGATCATCGCAACCAGCATGGCACTCTCGCCCTGCGGCTGGATGTTGCGCAACCACTCGCCATACAACGAAAGCACCCGTGCCAGGCGAGCAGGCACCATATTGCCCAACTTTTGCGACAACGGGTCGGCCGCGCGGATCAGGTACGGTGTCAACAGCGTGGTGATTGCCGATACCGCCACCGCCACCGGGTACAGGAAATCGCTGGTCACCTGCAAGGTCATACCCAGCGCGGCAATGATGAAGGAGAACTCGCCGATCTGCGAAAGACCCATGCCCACACGCAGTGACGTGCGCCCGTCATTACCGGCAATGAACGCCCCCATACCACAAGACAGCATCTTGCCCAGTACCACCGCCAAGGTGATGACCACGATCGGCCAGGCATAGTCGAGGAGCACCTGAGGGTCAATCAGCAGACCGATGGCGACGAAGAAGATGGCACTGAACAGGTCACGTACGGGCTCGATCAGCCGTTCAATCTTCAATAACTGGCGTGATTCGGCCATGATCGCGCCAATCAGGAAAGCGCCCAGTACCATGCTGTATTCCAGCTTCACAACCAGCAGGCAGAAGCCGAAACACAGGCCCAGAACGGTGATCAGCAACATTTCGTTGCTTTCGAACCTGGCGACATAGGCCAATAACCGCGGCACCAGCAAAATACCGATGACCAGAGCGACGATCATGAACAGCGACAGCTTGCCGACAGTGGAGAACACCTCGCCCGAGCTGACCGTGCCGCTGACCGCGATGCCTGACAGCAGGGCAATGATACCGATGCCAAGTATGTCCTCGACGATCAACACGCCAAAAATCAGCTGGGCAAAGCGCTCGTTCTTCATCTTCAAGTCGTTGAGCGCCTTGACGATGATGGTTGTGGAGGAAATGGCCAGGATGGCACCCAGGAACAGTGAATCCATGGTGCTCCAGCCAAACCAACGGCCAATCTCGAAGCCGATCCAGATCATCAGCACGATTTCCAGGAACGCTGCGATGAATGCCGTGGCGCCGACCTTGAACAGCTTGCGTAGGCTGAACTCGAGCCCCAGACAGAACATGAGGAATATCACACCCAGTTCAGCGAGGATCTTGATGGTTTCCTCATCATGAATCAGGCCGAACGGCGGGGTGTGCGGGCCAATGATGAAGCCGGCGACAATGTAGCCCAGCACCACCGGCTGCTTGAGGCGGTGAAAAAGAATGGTGACGACGCCAGCGATCAGCATGATGACTGCCAGGTCCTGGATGAAGCTGATGGCATGCATGGCGTGATACTCCTTATCTCGTCTTCTTATGAATGCCTGGGCAGACCCCCTGTCGAGGCAAAACCGAGCGAGCAGCAAGTACATACTGTATTGAATGCAGAGACGCCCATGTTGCATGGGCGTACTCAGGTTAACATCGCACCCCGCCGCTAAAAGTCGGTGCAATATGCAGAAACAGATCGGCTGGAAAAGCGCTCGCGATGGCATGATCAGCGTGACGACAGCGCGCCAGCCAACGTCCCGTATCAGCAAGGCAAATTCAGAGAGGGGAACAACAGTGTCAGCAGATAACGCCCTCCATTCGCCCGATTCAGCGCAACCTCACCGTGAGCACACTATGGAACCTGGAAACGCCCAGCTGAGCATGACCGTCCTGATGACCCCGGACATGGCCAACTTCTCTGGCAACGTACATGGCGGCACCCTGCTCAAGTACCTCGATGAAGTGGCTTATGCATGCGCCAGCCGTTATGCCGGCAGTTATGTGGTGACCCTGTCGGTCGACCAGGTGATCTTCCGTGAACCCGTACACGTGGGTGAACTGGTGACCTTCCTGGCGTCGGTCAACTACACCGGCAACACTTCAATGGAAGTTGGCATCAAAGTCGTGACCGAGAACATTCGCGAGCGCTCGGTGCGCCATTCCAACAGCTGCTTCTTCACCATGGTCGCGGTCGATGACAACCGCCGCCCGGTGCCAGTGCCACCACGCCAGCCCCACAGCAGCGAAGAAAAGCGCCGCTTCCTGCAAGGCCAGCAGCGCCGGCAGATCCGCCAGGAGCTGGAAAAGCGCTACCAGGACCTGAAAACCGACGCCATTTAAAGCGCGAGCAGCTGCGCCTCGAAGCGCACCCGGGGGTGCGCAATGCGGTCCTGGGCCCGTACCAACTGCAATTCATAGCTGGCGCAGGCCTGGGTTTCCAGCAGCACTTCATGCACTGCCGCAGCCGTGAATTCGAATGCCTGCACCCAGCTGTCGCCGAGCAGCACCCGCGCCAGGAACAGGCCTGAGGTCAGGTCACCCACCCCCACCGGCTGACGCGGAAACGCCAGCAGCGGGCGGCGCAGGTGCCAACAATGCTCGGCAGTCACCAGCAGCATTTCAAACTGATCTTCGGCCCGCCCGGGATAAACCAGGTGCTTGACCAGTACAACCTGCGGCCCACGCTGCAGAAGGCTGCGCGCCATGTTCACGCAATCCTCCAGCGACTGGGCGCGGCGCCCACAGAAGCTGTCCAGCTCCAGCTGGTTGGGGCACAGGATGTCCGCCGTGGCTGCCGCCTCGTCAAGCAGGAACTCACTGACTTCCGGCGGCACGATGCAGCCCTTCTCCGGGTGCCCCATGACCGGGTCGCACAGGTACAAGGCCTTTGGGTTCACGGTCTTGATCCGCTCGACGCCAGCCAGGATCGCTCGCCCTTGTTCGGCGCTGCCCAGGTAGCCGGAAAGCACCGCATCGCAGTGGCCCAGCTCGCCGATGTTGGAAATGCCTTCCACCAACGCAGGAATTTGCGCTGGGGCAAGCACTTCACCCGCCCACTGGCCATACTGTGTGTGATTGGAGAACTGCACGGTATTGAGCGGCCAGGCATTGACCCCGATACGCTGCATGGGGAATACCGCGGCGCTGTTGCCGGCGTGGCCGAACACCACGTGGGACTGAATGGCGAGCAGGTGCGGGGTACGTTTCATGCGGGAGGTTTCCAAAGCTGTTTCAAGGATTGTGCGCAGCGCAGTATGAACTCGATTGCCACCTGTACGACAGGCCAGGAACGCAGTTAAGCTGGATCTACCTGTTTGGAGCATATGCAAATGTTGACCCTGGAGAACCTCTTCGTCCTGATGCTGGTAGCCACGGCAGGCGCCTGGTTGTGGCACAACCATGGGTTGCGTGAAAAGGCCTTGGAACGGGTCAAACAGCATTGCGCCAAACTCGACCTGGAGTTGCTTGATGATGCCGTAGCGCTCAAGCGCATCGCCTTTGTCCGGGATGCCAATGGCCGCAAGCGCCTGGCACGCGTCTATGCCTTCGAATTCACCGTCACGGGTGAGCAACGTCACCCCGGCACCGCGACCCAGTTCGGCGCCCACAGCGTGCAGATCGAACTGGCGCCCTACCCGTTCGAAATCAAGACCCCACCACGCACCGACAACGTCATAGAGATGCAGCAATGGCGCCAGGAGCACAACCGCTGGCGCAACTGATCAACTGACGCGACATTCATTCAACCCGGCTTGCAACGCGGGTTGCGGTTGCGGCTGATCGAAAATCAGCTCGATACGGCTATCCCTGCGCCAGTCGCTGGGCTGCCAAGCGGGCATATCCCCATTCAGCCCATTGAATGACCACCAGCCCTCCATGCTGTGGATAACTCCCTTGGCCCGTCGCCATGGCAAAGCACACAAGAAAGCTTTTAGCCGCTGTGGATAAAACTGTTGGCCAGGGTGCCAGCGCCAGCCAATACTCCAACCGCCCTCCCCTTGCTGGGCAAGGCAGATCGGCTGACGGGGGTCTGTCCACAGTAATGCGGGAGCGATTCCAGGATTGTCGACAATCTGGTTTTTCAGTAATGAGCTGTCAACAATCTGTTCGGGGGCCGTCGGAAGGCCGGACAGAGGCAGTTGCCCTTGCACGGTCCACACAATGTTCCTTTCTTTAAATTTATTAGTTATCAACAACTTATGTTGTTCATCCACAGCCTCTGATTTATTGAAAACCACGTGTTCAGAGGCATTGAAAGCCTGCTGTTGAGCCTCTGGAAGCGGCTCGTTTCGAGCCATGGCCTGGGCATCCACAACCATCAAGAGTGGCTGAATTGTCAGCACTCCAACCCAAGGCGCTTGTTGCAACTGAGCCAGCAGCTGCAACGGATGGCCCAGGCCGGAAGGTTCGATAAACAGCCGGTCAGGCCGCGATTTGCGTAGCAATCGGCCCAGGCCCACCTGGAACGGCATGCCGTTGACGCAGCACAGGCAGCCACCTGCGACCTCGCCGATGGCAATGCCGTCTTCGTCACGGCTGAGTAAGGCTGCATCCAGGCCGACCAGGCCGAACTCGTTGATCAATACCGCCCAGTGCTCGTTGGCTGGGCGCTGGGCCAGCAAGTGACGGATCAAAGTGGTCTTGCCAGCACCCAGCGGGCCAGCAATTACATGGGTGGGAATGTTCTGCAACATGGCGTGGCTTCAGGCGGCGGTGATGCCTCACTATGCGCTGTCAGGCCAGCCAGTCAAGGCTGAGCAGCAAACGCCCCTGCTGTGCCGAAGGCGACCTATGAACCAGGCCTGCCCCTTCATTACCCTGCCATTTTTCACCTTTGAGTATCGCCACCTCACCGGTTTGCAGTTGCTGGATGTTATCCACAGATGGTTCAGCTGTGTGTAACTCACCACGACCGCTATCCCGTTCTTGCAACCATTCGCTACCTGGGCCGACGTAGGTGGTGAGCAGGCGCAACGGTACGTTATCCACATGGAAGCGTGGACACATGGGACCGTCCAGAACGCGCAAGCGCAAACCGACCCGACGTGCGCCAACCAGGCAGGTATAAGCCGCCACCAACCAGGTCACATCAGCAACGAAAGCTTCATATCCATGCAAATCCGCCGCTTCACGCAGCAGATCTGGCAATACCGGCTTCTGTTCCTCGTCCACATCAATTACCCGCTGATCAGCCAAGGGCTGGCCAAGGCTGATCACCAGTGCGGCAAAGTCCTCCAGTTGTGCCGGCAAGCGCCGCCGCCATACAGCCAGGTTTACGCCATCCTGCAGCACTTCGGCCAGCACCTGGGGCGTCTCGCCAAACACCTGAAAGATATCCACAGGTCGGTGCGCCAGGTTCATGCTGCCGCCTCCTCATGCCATGGGCCAAATGGGTCAGGTAGGCGCAACCAGCCCATGTGGCCCAAGTCCATTTCTTGATCCGTCAACAGGCATGCATCGAGGGCTGTGGATAATTTTTCGAAGTCGATATTCTGCCCGATAAACACCAACTCCTGACGGCAGTCACCGGTCTCAGCGGTCCAGTGTTTCAAGATCTCGCTCGTGTTATCCACATCCTGCGGCCACTGCTCGCGTGGCACGAAGCGCCACCAGCGGCCAGCCAGGCCATGGCGCATCATGCCACCCGCTTGCGACCAACTGCCCGCTTCCTGATATTTGCTGGCCAACCAGAAAAAGCCTTTGGAACGCAGCAGCCTTCCGTTACTCCAGTCCTTGTGGATAAAGTCGTAAAAGCGCTGTGGATGAAGCGGGCGTCGAGCCTGCCAGGTCATGGCCGCGATACCGTACTCTTCGGTTTCTGGCACATGCTCACCGCGCAGTTCCTGCAACCAGCCTGGTGCCTGGGCCGCCTGATCGAAGTCGAACAGCCCGGTGTCGAGGATACGTGCCAGCGGCACTTGGCCCATGACCATGGGTACAATCTGCGCCCGGGCATTGAGGCTGCGCAGAATGGCGATGAGTTCTTCGCGCTCATGTTGGCTGATCAGGTCGATCTTGCTCAGCAGCAGCACATCTGCGAACTCGACCTGCTCGATCAACAAATCACTGATCGACCGCTCGTCTTCTTCGCCCAACGTTTCGCCGCGGCTGGCCAGGCTGTCTGCTGCTTGATAGTCGCGCAGGAAGTTCAAGCCATCGACCACGGTGACCATGGTGTCCAGTCGCGCCATATCGGACAGACTGCGACCCTGCTCGTCGCGGAAAGTGAAAGTCTCAGCCACTGGCAGTGGCTCAGAGATACCGGTGGACTCGATCAGCAAATAATCGAAACGCCCCTCTTCGGCCAGCCGCGCAACCTCCTCAAGCAGGTCTTCGCGCAACGTGCAGCAAATGCAGCCGTTGCTCATCTCGACCAGTTTCTCTTCAGCGCGGTTGAGACTGACATTGCGCTGCACCTCGCTGGCATCGATGTTGATTTCACTCATATCGTTGACGATAACCGCGACCCGAAGGTTGTCGCGGTTGCGCAGCACATGGTTGAGCAGCGTGCTCTTGCCGGCGCCGAGAAAGCCGGACAGCACGGTGACAGGGAGACGATTGGACATGGCGAACCTCTTCAGGCAGACGCATTCGAAACGATGCATTGCATAATGTTATAAGGTAACAATACACTTTCGCCAAGTGGTTCTCGACGGACGAGTGCTCACAGAGGATGAAAAATGAATCTGCCACGCGTCATGGCATTGCTGTTACTCGCCATGCCTGCTTCCCTGTTGGCCATGCCACAAAACCAAACACTGGCCCTTTGTACGCGAAGTGCGACGCTGCTCGCTTGCCAGGACGGCAAAGGCAGTTACTACAGTGTGCGTACTGAAGGCAGCACGTTCTACCTTCGCGGCTACGACTTCAGCAGCCGCCGGCTGTGGGCACAAACCAACAGCCGCTATGGCACATTGACTTTTTTTACCGGCCTGGCCAGCGATGGCGAGGCCTGGGTGGGTTACAGCCGCCGCGTAGGCTGGACCACCTTGAACCGCGTATCCAGTTCCAGCGGGGAGCGCTTCAAGCTGCATTGCAGCTTGATCGAGGGGTGCCGTTGACGCCTCCTTTCATTTTGATCGCTTTTTCTCTGCTGCCTATTTTGTAAGTCAGCTTCGAGCACGTGCTGAAAACGCCAGCCTTGACCAGCCCTTTGTCAGACCGAAAAGCTATGCCATAACCGCGTCGAGGCAAGGTTCGAAATGAAATGTTCCACGTGGAACTATCCGAGCCTGCATGCCCACGACGCGGTTGCCACTCACCAGTGGGGATTTCAGCTGCGCGGTTTGACCGCCCCGCAATCATTGCCTAACCACACCGCACGCGTGTTCATGCTGCCTTGCTGCTGCACACCCGAAGCGTTGAACGTGCCACTGACCTGGGTGGTGAATTCCCGATCACTGAGGAATGTAGCCTGGCCACTACCCTGTGCCTTTGGGCAGCTGAACTGGAATTTCCACACGTTACCGGTACGGTCAGTAATTTTCTGCGTGCAGCCCGATTTCGGGTCCTGCAGCGGAATGTCATTCGTTGCCACCTGTTCTGGCGTCAGGCACGAACGCACACCCTTGCCACCTATACTTACCCCTTGCTTGGCCAACACTCCTTCCATCATCGCGCGCTGCTCTGGCGGCAGGTTCTTCAACTGGCCGAGCATGAATTCCATGTCGGGTAGCGGCTTGCCATCGACCTGCATGTTGCTGGTGGTCAGCTCCCACAAACCCGGTTGCAGCATCTGGGCTTGCACCAGCGGACTGCTCATGCCTAGGGCCAACGCCAACAGTGGCAGACGATTCTTCATGGACGAACGCTCCTGGAAAAAAGCCGGTCAAACGGGCCGGACTGAGCCTTAGACGCCAAATCCGCCTGCGGGTTGCAGGCGGACCGGGAACGTGTTCTGTTACCTCAAGTGTACTCGGCAAGCAGGATGCATATGGATTACCACAGCCCCTACTTCTTTGGTTACCTACTCGGCCTGATCCATCTGCTGGGTATTGTCGCCGCACTGCATGCGCTGTTCACGGTGCGGACAGCTCAGGGTGCCATTGCGTGGGCGATGCCCTTGCTCTTCATCCCTTACCTCACCTTGATCCCCTACCTGATTTTCGGCGCCCGCTCGTTCTATGCCTACATCATGGCTCGGCGCCAAGCCAACCAGGAAATGCACGTGGCCATGGCCAATCTCAACTGGCGGCCTTGGGTTGAAGAAGCCCTTGCCGCCCGCGAGTCGGAAAGCTATACAGCTTTGCGCGCCATGCCCAAGCTAGGTCGCATGCCATGCCTGGCAAATAACCAGGTGAAATTGTTGATCAACGGCAAGGCCACCTTCGATGCGATCTTCGCAGCCATCGAGAAAGCACGCGATGTGGTACTGGTGCAGTTCTTCATCATTCATGACGACACCCTCGGCAAGGCACTGCAGCAACTCTTGCTACGTAAAGCCGCCGAAGGCGTGCAGGTGTTCGTGCTGTACGACCGTGTCGGCAGCCACGCCTTGCCGGCCAGCTACAGCCAGTTGCTACGTGACGGCGGTGTGCAGATCCATGCATTCGCCACCCGTCGCGGCTGGTTCAACCGCTTCCAGGTGAACTTCCGCAACCATCGCAAGATTGTGGTAGTGGATGGGTTGCTCGGCTTCCTCGGCGGTCACAACGTGGGAGACGAGTACCTGGGTGAACATCCACAGCTTTCACCCTGGCGTGACACCCACGTACAGATCAGCGGTCCGGTACTGGCCTGCCTGCAAGAGTCATTCGCCGAAGACTGGTACTGGGCCACGCGCCAGCTACCGCCGCTGATCCTGCCTGATACGTACCCGGACAACGGCGTGCTGTGTCAGGCCTTGGCCAGCGGCCCGGCAGACTCACAGGAAACCTGCTCGCTGTTCTTCCTTGAAGCGATTCATTCGGCCACCCGCAGGGTGTGGATCACAAGCCCCTACTTCATCCCTGACGAGGCCGTGTTCGCCGCCTTGAGGCTGGCGGTACTACGAGGAGTCGATGTGCGGGTGCTGATCCCGTCACGCCCTGACCACCGCATCGTCTACGCCGCCTCCAGCCTGTTCGCCTTCGAAGCAGTGCGCGCGGGGGTACGTATGTTCCGTTACCAACCCGGGTTTCTGCATCAAAAGGTAGTGCTGGTGGATGATGACGTCAGCGCCATTGGGAGTGCCAACCTGGACAACCGATCGTTCCGCCTGAACTTCGAGATTACCCTGCTGACCGTCGATCGCGGCTTCGCCGACCAAGTCGAGCACATGCTCCAGGAAGACTTCGAACAAGCGCGGGAAATTACTGCAGAAGACACCCAAGATACCCATCGACTGCAGCAATTGGGGATGCGAATTGCGCGGCTGATATCGCCGATTCTTTAGGGTGAGTACTCCCGTTGAAAGCGGCCTTTTCGCGCTAAAGGCCGCTCCTGCAAAGCCAAATCAGGGCTGAGACACTTACGATTTCAGCGGTACAAGTCTTCCCGCGTCCAGGGCAGGTCATGATGCCCGTCGGCGTATGGCTTCACTGCCAGTATCTGGTGCAGGTTGATCCAGCCCTTCTGAAAGGCGTAGGCACACCCGGCCAAGTACAAACGCCAGATCCGCAGGGTCTTCTCAGGCACCAGCGCTGCTGCCTTGTGCAACTGGTTCTCCAGGTTCTCGCTCCAGTGGTGCAAGGTTTTAGCGTAGTGCAGGCGCAGGCTCTCCACGTCCACTACCTCCAGCCCGGCTTCACAGATACTGGCGCTGATCATCGACAGGTGCGGCAGTTCGCCGTGGGGGAATACATAGCGATCGATGAACTCACCCGCCCCGCGCCCGACCGGTCGGCCATCGACGTGCTTGGCTGTGATGCCGTGGTTCATCACCAGCCCCCCTTCCCTCACCGCCCCAAACAGCTTCTGGCAGTACAGCGCCAGGTTGGCATGCCCGACATGCTCGAACATACCCACGCTGACAACCTTGTCGAAGCGACCATCCTGAGGCAGATCGCGATAATCGAGAATCTGCAGGTCGACCTTGTCGGCAAGCCCTTCGGCTTGCACACGCTTGCGGCCGAGCTTCAATTGCTCCTTGCTCAGGGTAATGCCGAACACCTTGGCGCCATATTCACGGGCAGCGAACCGCGCCAGCCCGCCCCAGCCACAGCCAACATCGAGCAGGTAGTCACCGGCATCCAGGCGCAGCTTGCGGCACAGGTGGTCGAACTTGTCCTGCTGCGCCTGGTCGAGCGTATTGTCCGGCTCACGGAAGTAGGCGCAGGAATAGGCCATGTCCTGGTCCAGCCAAAGCTGGTAGAAGGCGTTGGACACGTCATAGTGGTAGGAGATTGCCTTGGCGTCGGTGCTCTTGTCATGAGACAACCGTTGCGGCGGCGTTTCATCCTCATCCGCCAGCAGCGCTTCGCTCAGCTCGTCGCACACGCGGATGGCCTCACCGATATCGCCTTCCAGCTCCAGCTTGCCTTCGACGAATGCGGTGCCTAGCTGGTCCATGCTTGGGTGGGTCAACTGGCTGATCAGCTGTGGTTCCTTGACCAAAATCGTGACCTGAGGACTAGGCCCAAGATCAAAATGGTTGCCGTCCCACAGCTTCAGCCTCAGCGGCAGATGCAAGCTCTGCAATGCAGGTGGAAGTTGAGCAAGCATGAAACACCCCTCCTGTCCGTAATTGGCCACGACGCCTAATATTTCGAACGTCACCGGATCAGAGTAGTTCATCTGTAGGATGTTTCCTCTAAGCAAGACCATGGTCTAGAACCAACTGATCTTATCCACACAGCAGATTGTATACAATCTGTGCGTCTCAGCTTAACCTTGTGCCCTCTCGCACTTCTACATCCTGGAGTTGAACCCATGAAATCCTATGACGTGGTGATCATCGGCGGTGGCCCTGGCGGCTACAACGCAGCCATCCGTGCTGGCCAGTTGGGCCTGAGCGTTGCCTGCGTGGAAGGCCGCTCGACCTTGGGCGGTACCTGCCTGAACGTCGGCTGCATGCCATCCAAGGCACTGCTGCATGCTTCGGAGCTTTACGAAGCGGCCAGCGGTGACGAGTTCGCCCACCTCGGTATCGAAGTAAAGCCCACCCTCAACCTCGCCCAGATGATGAGACAGAAGGATGAGAGCGTGACAGGCCTGACCAAGGGCATCGAATACCTGTTTCGCAAGAACAAGGTCGAGTGGATCAAAGGCTGGGGCCGCCTGGATGGCATCGGCAAGGTCGTGGTCAAGGCCGAAGACGGAAGCGAAACTGCATTGCAGGCCAAGGACATCGTCATTGCCACCGGTTCTGAGCCTACCCCTCTGCCAGGTGTGACCGTCGACAACCAGCGCATCATTGACTCGACCGGCGCGCTGTCGCTACCGCAAGTGCCCAAGCACCTGGTCGTCATCGGTGCTGGCGTGATCGGTCTTGAGCTGGGTTCGGTCTGGCGCCGCCTGGGTAGTCAGGTCACTGTCATCGAATACCTGGACCGCATCTGCCCAGGCACTGACACGGAAACCGCCAAGGCCCTGCAGAAGGCTCTCGCCAAGCAAGGCATGATGTTCAAGCTGGGCAGTAAAGTGACTCAGGCTACCGCAGGTGCCGATGGCGTCAGCCTGACGCTGGAGCCTGCCGCCGGTGGTACCGCAGAATCGCTGCAAGCCGACTACGTGTTGGTGGCTATCGGCCGCCGTCCTTATACCAAAGGGCTGAACCTGGAAAGCGTGGGCCTGGAAACCGACAAGCGCGGCATGCTCGGCAACGAGCACCACCGTACCTCAGTGCCGGGTGTCTGGGTGATTGGCGACGTCACTTCGGGCCCGATGCTGGCGCACAAGGCCGAAGACGAAGCGGTGGCCTGTATCGAACGCATCGCCGGCAAGCCCCACGAGGTCAACTACAACCTCATCCCTGGCGTGATCTATACCCGCCCGGAGATGGCCACCGTGGGCAAGACTGAAGAGCAGCTCAAGGCCGAAGGACGTGTCTACAAGGTTGGCAAGTTCCCCTTCACCGCCAACAGCCGTGCCAAGATCAACCACGAGACCGAAGGCTTCGCCAAGGTCATCGCCGATGCCGAAACCGATGAAGTACTGGGTGTGCACCTGGTGGGCCCAAGCGTCAGCGAGATGATTGGTGAGTTCTGCGTGGCTATGGAGTTCTCGGCCTCGGCAGAAGATATCGCCCTCACCTGCCACCCACACCCGACGCGCTCCGAGGCCCTGCGCCAGGCGGCGATGAATGTGGATGGCATGGCCATGCAAATCTGATGAGCCCCACTCGCTGCGTCAGGCCATGATCATGATCTGGATCGTATGAGTGAGTGGCCGTTTTCTGAATATCAGAAATGAGAAGACCTCCGGATGGAGGGCTTTTCATGTGTCTCAATAATAAAGGTTGTCACAGGCTGAAGGGGCAGATCCAATGGGCCACGCTGCACGTGGTCGGTACAGGCGCGTTGTTAACCGGGGCTACTTGAAGCAGTCCAGACTGCGGACACCCGGTAGCTGTTGAATTTATTGCCAGGAGGCACCTTGCATGGCCAGTTATGGACTGTTTCTCATCCTCGCGACCCTTACCGTATTGAGCCCCGGCCCCGGGGTGGTGCTGACTCTCTCCAATGCCCTGCGCCACGGTTGGAGCGGTGCTCTGACGGGGATCTTCGGTATCGCCCTGGGCGCTTTCATCGTCGCTGGGCTCTCGGCCAGTAGCGTGGGGGTGGTTCTGGCGACCTCGGCAACGGCGTTCACCGTACTCAAGTACGTCGGCGCGTTGTACCTGTTGTACTTGGGGGTGAAGATGTGGCGTACCCAGCGTTTCATCCCGGAGCTCACCGTGACCGCCACGCAACCTTGGCGGCGCTTCGTCGAAGCGTTGTCGATCCAGCTGCTGAATCCCAAGGCTGGATTCTTCTTCCTGGCGGTGTTTCCACAGTTCATCAGCCCGCAGGCCAACTACTACAGGCAGTTCTTCCTGCTGGTCTCTTCCTACGCGTTGCTGGTCGTGCTGGTACACACCGGCTACGCGCTGATGGCCAGTGGTGCCAGGGGTTGGTTGTCGACCAACCGTGGTGCGCGAATCGTCGGCAAGCTCTCCGGTATTACCTTCTTTTGTTTTGGGGTTCTGATGGCCTCGGCCAGCAAATAGAACCATCGTTGAACTTATCCGAAAGTCGCAATCTATATGTAACATGCGATACGTACTTTGGACGTAATCTCGATAGCCACGAAAAACGGGTAACCAGAGATCCAGCATTCTCATTGACTTACTTTTTAATATCTCCGACCATCACGCTTGCGCGGTAATCCGAGAATCACGATCTCTTCGAACAACAACTCTAAAAGGGTTTGCACGGCGCAATGGCTCTGCCAGTTTATTGGCGCCGTAAAAACGGCAGGGAAGACGACATGGAAAGTCGAAACCGGGACGCAGCCACGACATGCGATAAAAACCACCCCATCACACACCTGCACGACGAGTTGCAGCGTCAATTGTGTGGTTTGAAGGATTTGAAATACGCCTACTACGCGGCTACGCACAATCGCAACGTAGAGCCGATTATCATTTCAAATTACCCCCCGAGTTGGGTCAAAAGCTATAAAGATAACAAGAGCTATCTGATTGACCCGATCATCAAACATGGGCTCAAGGAGATCACCCCCTTCTCCTGGCATGATGCCCTTGCCAACAGCGGTCCCGAAGGCGTGGACTTCTTCAGGCGCGCCACCCGTTATCAAATCTGCTCGGGTACCACATTCACCCTGCGCGATGCTTCCGGGACATTCTGTGCCTTGAGTGTGTGCGATGCGGGTTCGCAGGTAGATTTTGATCGGCGTCTGGCCAAGCAGCAAAGCCAGCTGCAACTGCTACTGATCGAATTTCATAGTTGGCTGATGACCTCGCGCACAACGGATCAGCTGTTTTCCAGTGCGGCCGATGGGCCGCTTTCCACCCGCGAACTGGGCGTGCTGCAACTGGTCATGCGCGGCAAAACCTACCGCGAAATTGCCACGGACTGTGGAATTTCAGAGCGCACAGTGAAATTCCACATGTCGAACATTTCTGGCAAATTGCAGGTCGGCAACGCCAAGCAAGCCGTCTACGAGGCAAAGCGACAGGGCATCATCTGATCAGGCGATGTGGTTGTCGGATACATCGTGCAACTGCAGGCTCAACGGCCACTGCTGGGTCTGCAGGGATGACAGCGGTTGCTTACGCGCAATGCTTTCAAGCAGTCGCAGGCGGTTGGACGAGCTGATCGGCATATCCAGCAAATGCACCGTCTCACCCGGCGACGCCTCGCCGCTGTCCAGAATCTGGTAGTGCCAGCCTGCCTGTCGAACGATGCGCGCCATGGCATCGCTGACCACGGTGACGATCGATTTCAAGCCGGTCAGTTCGCCGTGGTCATGCATGCTGAAAAGCAACATTTCGGTCAATGGCAAGTGCGCCAGGCCCAACTTGCGTGAACGGGTCTTGTCGACGAAGAAGCGGCTGGATTCAGCCATCAATGCCCGCTTGGGCGGTATGCAACTGAAGAAATCGCGAAAGGGACCTTCAACCATATAAGGGTGCAGTGTATTGATCAGGCGAAGGCCTGCCAACGGTATGCCTTGGCAAGTGCCAACCAGATAAGTCGTGTTCCAGTTGTCATATTCATCCAATTCAATGCCATTTCTCACAGCGACCTTCCAATTAAGGCGATCACAGAAGACATGCTTGCGTAAGCCGTATAACTCGGCAACCCAGGGATGCGGGTCACGACGGTATTCAATCTTGTGAAAGTCGATAGTTATCATGTTGGGCTGTTCCCTTGCCTCAGATATGGCGTTCGCGTGGGCGTTGGTATAACAACCTGCTGATTCTATCAACTGACGGCGCTGAGCAACCTGTACTTAAGTGCATGCAGGCCGTCGGTATTTCTCCAAATACCAAACACCTGCACCTAGATACAGTTGTCGTCATCGCAAAATTGGGCACACTTCTCGGGGCGTTGTGTAGGACGCCAGTTTTCACAACTTACAAGACGCTATTTGCCAGGCGCACGGTTGCGGTGGGTATCGAAAACCATCGTACCTTCGGCCCTGGCAGTTATCGCCTGCACTCAATGCCGCCCTTGTTCATACAAGGGTTGTCACGTCAGCACATCAATCAGGGAAGACAATGGAAAAGCCAGCCTCTCCAGCACCTCGCCGCGTCGTCGTTACTGGTTACGGTGCGATCTGCTCGCTCGGCCAGAACGCCGATGCTATCTGGGACGCGATGATGGATTACCAGATCGGCTATCGTCTGCACCGTTTTGATGATCCGACGATCCATGCGCGCTTCTTCGGTTTTATCGATGACTTTGGCCGCGAGGCCATGCGACCGTTCTCGAAGAAGATTTCCAAGATGTTGCCTCTGTTCGCCAAGTACAGCTTGGTGGCGGCCCATGAAGCATTGCACATGGCTTATGGCGACACACCACTGGATGACGTGGTCGCACCGTTCGACCGTGGTGTCGTTCTCGGCACCGGTTGGGGAGGGTTGGACACGGCGAACTTCAACAACAACGAATACTGCCAACAAGGCATTTCCACCTCGTTCGCCACGGTCATGTCGATGTGCAATGCCGCGACGGCTGCCATCACCATGAACTGGAACATGCGCGGCGTTCAAAACAGCCCGGTGGCAGCCTGCGCAACTGGCACCATCGCCATTGGCGAGGCCTATGAAGCGATTCGTGCCGGTCGAGCGAAAATGATGATCGCCGGTGGCAGCGAATCGTTGAAAGAGCAGTTCAACGTCTGGTCGATCGACGTCATCCAGGCGTTGAGCAAGGAGCAGGAAAACCCGCGCCTGGCATGCTGTCCGTTCAGCAAAGGGCGAAGCGGTTTTATCCTGTCCGAAGGCGCAGCGGTACTGTGTCTTGAGGATTATGAGCTGGCCAAGGCCCGCGGCGCCAAGATCCTTGGCGAAATCACCGGCTACGCCAACTACTCGGACGCCTTCGACATGACGGCCCCGGCCGAGGACATGCTGGCTCGAGTGCGGGTGATTCAGGAAGTGTGCAGGCAAGCCAGTGTCGATGCGCCGCACATCGATTACATCAACCTGCATGGCACCTCCACCCCGCTGAACGACGTCAACGAAGCCCGCTCCATCAAACTGGCGCTGGGTGACGCTGCCCATGGCATTCCGATGTCCAGCACCAAGTCGTACACCGGCCACCTGATTGGTGCAGCAGGTTCGATGGAAGCAATCTTCTGCCTCAAAGCCATTGCACGCGGAACGATCCCGGCCACCATCCATCTGGATGAGGCCGATCCTGAGTGCGACCTGAACTTCGTCCCTAACGAGCACTTGCACGGACAGCACCTGGAAAACGTGCTGAACCTCAGCTTCGGGTTCGGTGGCGCCAATGCCGGCATCATGCTGCGTAAGGTGCAATGATCATGCAGTGGCAATTTGGCCCTGAACAGATCGAAGCGTGGGCTGATCTTTCCGGCGACCGCAACCCTATCCATTTTGACCTGGAAGCAGCGCGGCGTATGGACGCCGCGGATGTCGTGGTGCACGGCATGCTGGCGCTGCTGCCAATCAAACATCAAATGGGGCGTGTTGCCGAGGGCCGCGATGAGGACTGGGTACAGTTCAAGGCGCTACTGAAGGCGCCGGTTCTGCGCAACTGCCCTGTCGCGCTTGCTACCCGCCCCCGCAGTGCAAGCACTGCATTCACGCTGCGTTCAGAGAAAAGTGAAGGCGAGCATGTGCTCGGCCATGTGTCTCAAGTTCCGCCGCCAACGTGGACATCGAAATCCCCAGGCTTCGCGCTTGACCGGGAATATGTAGAGGCTTGGCTTACCCAGTTTCGCGACGGGTTGGGCAAGGGGCTGGATGATTGGGTGGCACTGGATGCGCTGATATTTTCCCACTTCATCCGCAACCATCTGGGGGTGATCTTCGAGCGCCTGTCCGGGCAATTTGCCCAACACCAGGTTCCCGAGCGTATCGAGGACATCACCAATCACCTGGTCGTCCAGACCAGTCACCAGATCACGTTCTGCACGCAACTGCGTTCATTGGGCAGTTTGCAATCCGATATCCGCTGCGAGATCGACAACATTCTGTTGATTGAAACACCAGGCAAGGCCGTCGGCACCCTCGACCTGGGTGTCGTCGTCAGCGGCAGCCATGTGATGACCATAACCCTAGGCTTGATGATTAAAACCGTTCTCACCCCCACAGGAGCGAAACAATGACCACCGTTGACCAAGTATTCACCATCGTTCGTGATCTGATTCTGGACCTCAAGGATGTCGACGACAACGAAGTGACCCTCGATACCACCATTGAAGCAATGGAGTTCGACAGCCTGGACTTCGTCGAGATGCAGGTGGTCGTGCAGAAAAAGATCGGCGTGGCGATCAACCCGGATTCGTTCGTCACCCGCAAGATCGCCACTTTGCGCCAGCTCTGTGAATTCATTGTTGAGCTCAAGGAATCGACTGCCGTCGAGGCCTGAGCCGCTGGGCCCAATTCATGGAGGAGCAGGAAATGTCTACGCTGACCAACAGTGTGCTCGCTATTTCCCCGGCGAGGGAGTCGAAGGTTCGCAAGTTAAGCGAAGTGTCGCATCACAAGACGATGGACCACGCGACCGTACTACCATGGGACCAGGACATCAATCGAAGCCTTTACCCCAAGGATCCCGAGCATCTGTGGATCAATGGAACACGCTATTGCGAAGGCTTGACCGAGGCCCAGAAACTGGAACTGGCCTGGCTCGAGACGGGCCGTGACATTTCCATGTTCATCTGGCTCGAGCAGACCATTCCGCCGTTGTACATGGGCTACATCACGCAGTTCCATGACCGTATTTCGCCGGACCTGCAGGAATACCTGATGATCTTTTCCAAGGAAGAGATCGTTCATACCCTCACCTTCAAGCGCTTCATGGCCAAGGCTGGCCTGCAGATCTGGAACCCACCGGTCGGGCTCTATGAGTTGCTGACCCAGACACTGCCAAAAATGGAGCCGGCGGTTGGCGTGCTGTTCACGCTGTTGATCGAATGGGTTGCCGAAATGGGGGCCATGCACACCTCCCAAGGCGCTGCGGTCGAACCCATGACCCGTACCCTGTTCCGTGAGCATCACTATGACGAGGCACGGCACATCGCCTTTGGCCGCTGGATCAGCGAGTCCTACTTCGAAACTGCCAGCGCTGAATCGATCGCCCAGGTTAAAGCGATGAGCCGGAAAATCATTCCGGCGCTGATCGACATGTTCACCTACAACCCCGAGATCGCGTTGCACACTTCCTTCGCGTTTCCGATTGCAGTGGATGACAAGGCGAAAATCGAAGAGGTTTGGCGCTCACCGAACAATGCTCGACTGAACGACGCTCGCTTCGCCGAAATTTACGCCTGGATCGACAAGTTGGGGCTGCGGCAATGAGTTCTTCGACCTGGGACGCGGTCTTCGTGGGTACCGGGATCACGAGCCTGGCCTGCGCGGCCATGCTGGTCAAGCGTGATCGCGGTGCACGCGTCCTGATGCTCGACAAGCATATTGTGGTTGGGGGCTATGCCTCGACGTTCAGCCGGCCCAAGCAATCGGCGATTTTCGATTGCAGCCTGCACAAGCTCAGCGGCATGTCGGAAGGGGGCAACCTCATCCGCATCCTGCGGGATCTGGGCCTTGAGGATGAACTGAACCTGGTCTACCCCAACGACTATTTCTGCGCCTACCAGAACGGCACGGCGCTGCCGTTGGCTAACGATGCCGACCAGGTCGAACGGCAACTGATCGAACGGTTCCCTCATCAGGCAGAGCCCTTGGTTACCTTTTTTACTCAGGTACGCACCTATGGGCGCAACGGGTACTACCAGTTCCAGATGCTCGATGGCAGTTTCGAACCTGACATGGCGCAGTTGCGCTGGGCCCATCGTAACCTCAAGCACAAGACCGTGCGTGAAGCGTTGCATGAGTTGTTCGATGACCCCTACCTGATTGAAATTCTGGCAGCCCCTGGCATTTATGTTGGCGGCTACTCGGAGGATCTGGGCTACCTGTACTACCTGCATGTGGTGTATGCCACGCTCAATCGCGGCAACGCCTATGTCGCAGGCTCTTCCCAACGCTTGTCCGACTTGCTGGCGCAGCAGATCGAACAGGCCGGGGGCAAGATCATGCTCAGCACGCCTGTAGAAGAGGTGACCACCGACAACCAAGGCAATGTCACGGGGGTACGCACCCGTGCTGGTGAGTTTCATGCGCCACAGGTCTTCATCAATACCTCACCCCATTATGCTGTGGAGCATTTGTTCCAGGCGGATGTGGACCTGACGAGCACCCGAGAGAAGCTGGCCGCGTTGAAGCCGGCACGCTCGACCACCACGGTGTACCTGACCACGGATCAAGCACCCGAACAGCTGGGGCTGCGGCATAGCGAGTCGATGCTGTTTGCTGCGGACCCCGCGTTGGCAGCCGAGCTGCGCATCAACGCCGAGCGCAGTGGTTTTCAGCCAGAGCTCTGTGAACAGGCCTTCTGGGCCATGTCCCCGATCGAGGTCACCAACTATCACGCCCTGGCGCCCGCTGGCGGCAAGGTCGTGTGTATCAATGTGCTTGATTCCATCGCACATTGGCCTGCAAGGCGTACGGCGCAATATCGCGCGAAAAAGCAACGCGCGTGTGAGGTGCTGGTAGAGCGGCTGCTGGCTCAGATTCCTGAACTGCGTGGTCACATTCTGCATACGGAAGTGGCAACCCCGCATACCTATGTGCGCTTCACCAATAACACTGATGGCTCTGGCTACGGGGCGATGGTGGGTACCGACCTCAAAGGGCATGTCTTCCATCACGGCTTCCCGGTGCAGGGCGTGCAATTTCTCAGCGCTTGGGTAGCTGGCCCAAGTTACGAGGCCGCCTTTGGCTATGCCGAGATGAAAGCCAGGCAATGGAGACGCGCATGAGAGCGGTTGAACAGTCCCCCACCCGGTTTGGGATAGCCATTTCCAAACTTTTCATTCGCGTGATGTTCAGGCAGGTACAAGGGTGGGAGCGCGACGTACCCAGCCGGGCCGAGGGCTTCGTTGAGACGGCCAGCGACGGCAGCAAGCTGGAAGGTGCGGTGTTGCTGGCCAACCCAGCCAAAGCCAAGGGTGTTGTGCTGCTTTGCCATCCGTTCTTGAAATATGGCATGCACTACTTTTTTGAGAACGGCATCGATCAGGTATTCCTGGAACAGGGCTACCACGTCATTGCCTTCAACTTCAAAGGCTTTGGGCGCAGCACCATCGGTGGTCATGCATTCGCCGATGACGTCTTGTCCATTGCGCGAAAGATCGCCCGGGAATACCCAGGCCTGCCGATTCATCTTGTGGGCTGCTCATTTGGTGGCTACCACCTGTCACATGCCTTGGCACGGGACGCCTCGCCCTTCACCTCGGCAGTTCTGGACAGCGTGCCTGTCTCGGTTCGCAGCTATTTCACGCGTGGTCCGTTACGCCTTGCCATGCGCTGGATCAGCGGAAGCCGTCTGGCAGTGCCTACCGGTACTTGTGCGATCGACCATTCCCTCAAGAGCGTTCACCACCTGCCAATCGCTTACTTCTACGGGTTGAGTGACCGCTATATCCCCGAGGCGAGTGTGACAAGGCTGAGCCTGGATTGCACATCCCTGCATGTGGTCGGCTTCGAAGCGTGTCGCCACCTGGAAAACCATAAGAAGCACCGGGATCGGTACTTCCAGGAGATCTTCGCGTTCTTCGCCCGTGCAGAATCTCATAAACCCGTTGTAACGGCCTGACTCTGGGCTCTTTGAATTAAGGAAACAGAACATGGATGTCCAACAGCTGGGCAAAGGCAAGTGGATACTCATCAGCGGCGGTACCCGCGGTATAGGGCGCGCACTTGTACAACACCTGGCGCGTGAGGGTTATGAGGTCGCGTTCACCTATCAATCCTCTGCTGACGCGGCCCGCCAGCTCGAGCAGGAGGTAGCCGCCAACGGTGGCCGGGCGCACGGGCATGCCTGTGACGGTCGGGACTTCCAGTCGGTCAGTTCATTGTGCGAACAGTTGGTCAACGATCTTGGCGGCCCCTATGGCTTGATCAACAACATGGGCGTGACTGGCGACCAGCTGTTGTTCAACCTCGATGTCGAGCGCTATCGCGACGTGGTTGCGACCAACCTCGACTCGGCGGTTTATTTCAGCAAGTCGTTGGTCCCGGCCATGGCTGGTGAACGGCGAGGCAAGATTTTGCACATGTCCTCCGTCAGTGGCGTAAAGGGGAACAAGGGCCAATTGGGTTATTCCGCGACCAAGGCCGCGATGATTGGTATCACCAAGACCATGGCGTTGGAACTGGCGCGCTTCAAGATCAATGTCAATGCCATCGCGCCCGGCTACATCGCCACGGACATGATCGATCAGATCCCCGATCATGTGCGCAAGTCGATCACCGACAACATCCCGCTCAAGCGCTTCGGTGAAGTACAGGAAGTTGCTGCATTGGCCAGCTTCCTGTTGTCACCGCAAGCCGACTACATCACTGGCCAGACCTTCCTGATCGACGGTGGCCTGACAGCCTGATTCGCCTTGCGCAATCTGCTGCGTGGTGATGCCTGGAGCATTCATGAGTCAATCATACGATACTGTTTTTGTAGGAGCAGGGCTGGGCGCGCTCGCCAGCGCCAGCCTGATGGCCCAACGGGGTCAAAAAGTCCTGGTGGTGGAAAAGCACAATATTCCGGGTGGTTACGCGAGCAATTTTCGCCGTAAAGACTTCACCTTCGATGTGTCCCTGCATTCGTTCGATGGTGTCGTCCGCGGTGCGCATTCATTCAAGGTGATCGAGGCTTGCGGTGTCGCGGACAAGATCGAGTTTCTCCATCACCCGACGCTCTATCGCTACCGTTCACCCGATATCGACATCACCGTAGGGCATCGCGACCTGGAAGGTTACAAACAGACCCTGTATCGCTGCTTCCCCGAGGAAATCGACAACATCAATCGGTTGTTCGCCGAGTCCAAGCGCAACTATAAGGACCTTTGCGGCTTCCTCTATTCACCCAAACCGTTCTGGATGCGATTTGTCGCGACCCCCTTCGCCTATCCCCGGGTTCTGCGCTATGGCCATGAAACGGTGGATAAGTACTTTTCCAGGTTCACCCGCAACGAACGCCTGAAGGAAGTACTGTCGGCACAGTGGAGCTACTACGGGCTGCCGGCGAAAGACTTGGCATTCGGCTATTTCTCGTACCCCTTCATCGACTATCTGGAAAACGGCGGCTACTCGATCAAGGGCGGCTCGCAGGCGCTTTCCTCGGCATTGGTCGAAGTTATCGAGGCGCACGGCGGCCGTGTCGAACTGGAGTCGGGAGTCCAGCAGATAATGGTCGACCGAGGCAGGGTCACCGGCGTCGTCACGCGCAGATCAGGGCCGGTGAAGGCCCGCAACGTCGTGGCCAATGTTTCGCCGCATGCCGTGGTGGGTTTGGCAGGAAAAGAGCACTTCTCCAGCAAATACCTCGCTCGGTTGAACCAGCTGAAGTTTTCGGTATCCGGCTTCCAGGTGTATCTGGGCCTGGATTGCCCGCTGAGTGAACTGGGTGTCGACCCTGAGGAATACATCCACTTCTTTTCACCCGGGAAAACGCAACGCGCGCAATTCGAACATATCCAGGCCGGCGAACTGCATCAGGACAACACCAGTTGGTCGATCAACTATTTCTCCAATGTCGATCCGTCCATGGTGCCGCCTGGAAAATCCAGCCTTGGCCTGTTCACCCTCACCGGCCCCGACGTTTGGCACTCGCTGGAAAAACTCGCTTACCGCCGCAAGAAAGCCGCGCTGACCGAGTTGTTGATCGCTAATGCCGAGCGCGTCATTCCAGGCCTGCGCGACCACATCGAAGTCTGTGAAGCAGGGTCACCGCGCACGATGACCAAGTTCACACAGAACCCACAGGGTGCGATCTATGGGTTCGAACAAACGCCTCAGCAGTCCGGACTGTTTAACCGTTTCCCGCAGAAGTATCCGGTAAAGGGGCTTTACCAGGTGGGCGCGTGGACGTTCCCTGGTGCTGGCTTCATCGGAACGATGTTGTCTGCCCGCTTGTTGGTTGACCGCTACTTCTAGCCAGTGATGTGCCCGCAAATACGACCTCGAGAGACTAACCATGACTTATGTAGTGACGGACAACTGCATCCAGTGCCGACACACCAACTGTGTGGATATATGCCCTGCAGACGCGTTCCACCTGGGGCCGAACTTCATCGTGATCAACCCGGAGGCATGCGTCGATTGTGGTCTCTGCCTGCCGGAATGCCCTGAAGAGGCGATTTTGCCGGAGAACCGCCTGGATGACGGTAATCGGTACTTCCTGGCGTTGAATGCCGAGCTTGCACAACATTGGCCCGTCATTCTCCAGAGCATTCCACCGCTGGACGATTACCAGAAATGGAGTCATCAGCCGAACAAACTTGCACACCTTGTGCGCGAAGCCGAAGCGGTCGACCCGACCCGCGACCATCATCTGCTGCACGCTTGAAGTGCACCCGGACGGATGCCCATGCAAAGCTATGACCGATTCAAGACGCTGGAAAACGATACCTTCGACGTGATTGTCGTGGGTGCCGGCATTGGTGGACTGACCGCAGCCGCTACCCTCGCCAATCGTGGCAAGCAGGTATTGGTGCTGGACATGCACTATGAAATGGGGGGCTGCGCCACGGTCTTTCATCGTAAGGGCAAGGATTACGAGTTCGACGTAGGTCTTCATTACATCGGCGACTGTGGCAAGGAAGGGTTGATCCCGCGTATTTTACGCGGCGCCGGCATCGACGATGGTGAAATCAACTTTATCGAGCAGGATCCAGAAGGTTTCGAAACGCTCTGTTTCCCCGATTTTCAGTTTGCCGTGCCGCGCGGATACGAGCGCTTCCGGGAAAGGCTCATCGAAGCGTTTCCCAAGGAAAAATCAGGCATCAACCGTTATTTCAAGATGCTACAGCAAGTCTGGGATTTCATGGGCATTCACTCCCGGCCGCTCTCGGCGCTATGGGTGCTGCCACGTTCCTGGATGCTGATGCGTCATTCGAAATCGACGGTCGCCCAGTTTCTCGACACCTGCACACAGGATCAGCGCCTGCGCGCCATCCTGACCGGGCAGCTGGGCGTTTACCATCAACCGCCCAGCAGGGCGACCATGGCTGGCCACGCTGCGGTGGTGAACCACTTCCTGCAAGGGTCATATTACCCGTCGGGAGGGGGGCAGATGTTCTCTGACAAACTCGGCGCGGTTGTCGAACGCAACGGAGGCAAGATCCTGCTGCGTTCCAAGGTCGAGCGTATCCTGGTCGAGAAGGGCCGCGCGGTAGGTGTCGAATTCAGTAACAAGCATCTGGGCAAACGTACGGTCAAGGCAGACGCGGTGATCTGCAACGCCGACATCAAACACACCTTGCTGGACTTGATCGGACGGGACCACCTCACGGCTAAAACCGTCACCAAGGCAGAGTGTTTCGAAATGTCGCCGGCTATGGGTGTGGTTTACCTGGGTATCGATATGGACCTGAAGGCGATGGGGCTGAAGAACACCAATTATCGCATCTATCCCGGTTGCGACTACGAACGTGCCTACCGTGAGGTGTTCGCCGGACAGTTCCCGGATGAGCCCCATCTGTTCATCGGTAATGCCACCATGAAGGACCCGGACAATCCGGCCATTGCCCCGCCAGGCATCTACAACCTGCAATTGATGTCGGCAGTTCCTTCGAACCCGGAAAGCTGGGGTGTTACGCAGGCCGAGGTAGCGGATGGCAGCTACCGGAACAACCCAACGTACCTGGCCAAGAAGGAATGGTATGCACGGCAACTGATTGCACTGGCTGAACGCGTGATACCGGGTATGTCGCAGCATATCGTGTATCAGGAAGTCTCCACCCCGTTCTCGGTGACCCGTTTCATCGGTTCAGCCGGTGGAACATCTTATGGCCTGGCATTCACGCCTGAGTACTTCCTGCATAATCGCCCGGGTACCAAAACCGAAATACGAAACCTGTTCTTGTGTGGCGCATCCACCCGCACCGGGCACGGGATATTTGGTGCTATGACGGGTGGTGTCGAAGCCGCTGCCGCTGTCGACGGCCGCAAGCTACGCTACCAGATCATGGATGTCGGCACGCGTGCTGAGGCCCAGGTAAGCGCTTGAGTCAACGCAACGCCGGGGGGTAAGGCCTGTCGTGCATGAGGCAGCTGGCACTGTGCAATTCATCATGGAGAGATGATATGTCGAATGACTACAACAACGCTTTGCTGCTGGCCGCGGGGCTTAGCCTACTGGCGTCGATCATGCACGTGGGGGTAATCCTGGTGGGGCCATCGTGGTATCGCCTGTTCGGCGCAGGCGAGCGTTTTGTGCGTGCGGCCCAGGCTGGGCGTTGGTATCCAGCGGTAGTAACGGCGGGCATCGCCCTGGTTCTCGCTACCTGGGGCCTGTATGCCTTGTCAGGAGCCGGAGTGGTCGATCCATTGCCCTTGTTACGACCTGCGCTGATCGCCATCACCGTGATCTACCTGTTACGCGGCGTACTTGGCCCTTTTGCTCTGGCGGGTACCGGGCGCAGTGGCCGTTTCATCGTGGTCAGCTCGGCAATATGCTTGTTGTATGGCCTTGTGCACCTGGTCGGGCTCATTCAAGTGTGGCAGTTGCTCAATCCCACTGGCTGATTACGGCTGGCGAGAGCAAATCGGCAAGTGCATGAAAAGGTGGCTGTGCCGGGCTGACCATTGCTCGCTCGACCTTGGCCCAGTGGGTCGGGCAAACCGGTGTACGGCTCCAGCCGCTGGTCGATGCACTGCATGAAGCGGTGCTGAACCAGGGTGTGATTCACACCGATGAAACACCCGTGCAAATGCTCGCACCAGGCGAGAAGAAAACCCACCGGACCTACGTCTGGGCTTACACCACGACGCCGTTTTCAGCGCTCAAGGCAGTAATCTATGACTTCAGACCAAGCCGTACCGGCGAACACGCACGCAACTTTCTGGGTGACTGGAACGGCAAGTTGGTCTGCGATGACTTCGCCGGCTACAAAGCCGGTTTTGAGCAAGGCATCACTGAAATCGGCTGCAGGGCTCATGCTCGCCGCAAGTTCTTTGACCTGCATGTCGCGAACAAAAGCCAGTTGGCCGAACAGGCGCTGCACTCGATTGGCGGTTTTTACGAGGTTGAGCGCCAGGCTCGGGACATGACCATCGAAGACCGTTGGCGAATACGTCAGGAAATGGCGGTACCGATCAGCAAAACACTGCACGACTGGATGTTGGCCCAACGCGACTTGGCACCCAACGGATCAGCCACGACCAAAACCCTCGAATAAAGCGTGAAACGCCGGGTAGCGCTGACGCGCTACCTGGACGATGGGGCTGTACCCATCGGCAACAACAGGTCGAGAAGCAGCTACGGCCATGGGTACTCGGTCGCTCGAACGGCTTGTTTGCCGGATCACTGCGCAGTGGCAAACGAGCTGCTGCAATCATGAGTCTGATCCAGTCAGCGCGCATGAATGGGCATGATCCGTATGCCTGTCTCAAAGATGTGCTGACGCGGCTGCCGACACAGCGGGCCAGTGAGATTGGGCAACTGCCGCATCAGCGGGTATCGGCCTGACTTACGCAAAGTGAGTTGGGCGTACGCTTACAAGATTACGACCTCAGGGAAGGATACAAGAATGCAATGCAAAGACGCGTGCGGGTCTTTCAAGTGGACAACGTATTACGAGCACCACAGAGACCGTCCAGCATCATCGCTTATTCACACAGCAATCGGACTTGCGAGCACTCAGACAAACTCTAGAAAAGCTGTGGATCTGGGCTGTGGCTCTGGCAATGAGACTCGCGCTTTGCTTCAAGCTGGCTGGGATGTTCTAGCTATCGACCGAGAGCCGGCCGCAATCGAAATGGTACACGCCATAGGTCTGGATCACCCTGCTGCAAAGCTAGAAACAGCTACCCAATGGTTTGAAAGCATCGAGGCTTTGCCACCCTCGTCATTGATCCATGCAGGCATGGCCTTACCATTTTGTCATCCAGATCACTTTGAAAAATTCTGGTCAGTTGTGACGTCTGCACTTCTCCCTGGAGGAGTGTTCGTGGGCCAACTCTTCGGTGACAAGGATGATTGGGCATCCGACCCGGAGAGGACCTTTCACTCTGAGTCAGAAGCCCGCGTGCTATTCCAAGACCTTAGCTTGAAGGCGTTCAAAATCCATGAATATGATGGGCTCAGCATGCGAGGCACGAAGCATTGGCATCGCTTTGACGTCATTGCCCAAAAGCCAGCGTCGAACGAGTGAGGCAACTTTAAGGAGCAGGAGCATTGCAGGCGGCGGCGGGGTCGACTCACCGCCTCCTGCGACAGGTTTAATTCCCTAAATCTACAGCTTTATCACGAGCAGACCCCTTACTCGACAGTCACCGACTTGGCCAAATTACGCGGCTGGTCAACGTCGGTCCCCTTTAGCACGGCCACGTAATAAGACAGCAATTGCAGCGGAATGGTGTACAGGATTGGCGCCAGGGCATCGGCAATGTGCGGCACCTTGATCACGTGGGTGCCTTCGCCATTGGTCATGCCAGCGTGCTCGTCGGCGAACACTACCAGCTCGCCACCACGGGCACGCACTTCCTGCAGGTTGGACTTCAGCTTCTCCAGCAGTTCGTTGTTCGGTGCAACGGTAACCACCGGCATGTCGTTGTCCACCAGAGCCAGCGGGCCGTGCTTCAGCTCGCCTGCTGGGTAAGCTTCGGCGTGGATGTAGGAGATCTCTTTAAGCTTGAGAGCACCTTCCATCGCCACCGGGTACTGCGCGCCACGGCCGAGGAACAGGGTATGGTGCTTGTCGGCGAACAGCTCGGCAATTTTCTCGACGGTGGCATCCATGGCCAGGGCTTCGCCCAGGCGGGTTGGCAGTCGACGCAGCTCTTCAACCAGCTCAGCTTCGACACCGGCCTCCAGCGTACCGCGCACCTGACCCAGGGCCAGGGTCAGCAGCATCAGCGAAACCAGCTGGGTGGTGAACGCTTTGGTCGAAGCCACGCCGATTTCAGGGCCGGCCAAGGTCAGCAGGGTCAAGTCCGACTCGCGTACCAACGAGCTGATACCCACGTTGCAGATCGCCAGGCTGCCAAGGAAACCCAACTCCTTGGCGTTGCGCAGTGCGGCCAAGGTATCGGCGGTTTCGCCGGACTGCGAGATGGAGACGAACAGCGTGTCCGGCTGCACCACCACCTTGCGGTAACGGAACTCGCTAGCCACTTCCACCTGGCAAGGGATGCCGGCCAGGCTTTCCAGCCAGTAACGCGCAACCATACCGGCGTGGTAGCTGGTGCCACAGGCAACGATCTGCACGTTGCGCACCTTGGCGAACAAGTCGGCAGCTTGCGGGCCAAAGGCCTGCACCAGCACGTTGTCCTTGCCCAGGCGGCCTTCAAGCGTGCGCTGAACAACGCTTGGCTGCTCGTGAATTTCCTTGAGCATGAAGTGACGGTAAGCGCCCTTGTCGGCAGCCTCGGCACCTTCATGATACTGCACGGTTTCGCGCTGGACCTTGTTGCCCTGCTGGTCCCAGATGGAGACCTGATCACGGCGAATTTCAGCGATATCGCCTTCTTCCAGGTACATGAAGCGGTCAGTAACCTGGCGCAGCGCCAGTTGATCGGACGCCAGGAAGTTCTCGCCAAGGCCCAGGCCGATTACCAGCGGGCTGCCACTGCGTGCGGCGACCAGGCGGTCCGGCTGCTTGGCACTGATCAGCGCCAGGCCGTAAGCACCATGCAGGCGCTTCACCGCTGCCTTCAGGGCGTCGGTCAGGTCTGGAATGCTCTTCAGGGTGTGGTGGATCAGGTGGACGATGACTTCGGTATCGGTCTGCGAAGTGAAGACATAGCCCAGCCCCTTCAGCTCTTCGCGCAGTTCCTCGTGGTTCTCGATGATGCCGTTGTGCACCACGGCCACGTCATTGCCCGAGAAGTGCGGGTGGGCGTTGCCTTCAGTTGGCGCGCCGTGGGTAGCCCAGCGGGTGTGGGCAATCCCCAGCTGGCCTGCCAATGGGTCATCAGCAACAGCAACCTCCAGCTCGCTGACCTTGCCGATGCGGCGGCGGCGCTGCAGTTCACCGTTCTGGGTGAGTACAGCCAAACCGGCGCTATCGTAACCGCGGTATTCAAGACGCTTTAGGCCTTCGATCAGGATGGCTGTGATATTACGCTCGGCGACAGCACCAACGATTCCACACATGTTTTATTGCTCCTGGCTGATCGCGGCGCAGATCAGGTTGATGCCGCGGGCTTGAATTTGTTCGCGCGCTGCTGCTGGCAGGCGTTCATCTGTAATAAGGGTGTGCACGCTGCCCCAGGGCAGCTCGAGGTTAGGGATCTTGCGCCCCACCTTGTCCGACTCGACCATCACGATCACTTCACGGGCAACTTCCGCCATGACCCGGCTCAGCCCAAGAAGTTCGTTGAAGGTAGTGGTACCCCGGCCGAGGTCGATGCCGTCGGCACCGATGAATAATTGGTCGAAATCGTAGGAGCGCAGTACCTGCTCCGCGACCTGGCCCTGGAACGATTCGGAATGCGGGTCCCAGGTGCCACCGGTCATCAGCAGCACCGGCTCGTGTTCGAGGTCGCAGATTGCACGGGCCACATTGAGTGAATTGGTCATCACCACCAGGCCTGGCTGGCGCCCCAGTTCGGGGATCATTGCCGCCGTGGTGCTGCCGCTGTCGATGATAATGCGCGCATGTTCGCGGATACGCCCCACGGCGGCACGCGCAATGGCCTTTTTATAGGAAGAGACGGGTTGTGCCGGTTCACCGAGCAACTCTTGCGGCACCGGCACCGCACCACCGTAGCGGCGTAACAACAAGCCGTTGGTTTCCAAGGCGGCGAGGTCTTTGCGAATGGTCACTTCCGAGGTGGCGAAACGCTTGGCCAACGCGTCCACACTTACCTCACCCTGCTCGCTGAGCAAAGCCAGAATATTGTGTCGCCGTTGTGGTGTGTTTCGTTTCGACATGTGCGTTTAAGTTTCGATTCGAAAGTTAGTGGTTGCAATCAAAACCTAAGACGAGCGATTCGTCAAGCTGTCGCTGACCTGTGGATTGTTTCCTCTGCTTTGGCGCGGTCCTGTAGACGCGGGACAGGGCCAATAAAAAAGCCGACTTATTCACATAAGTCGGCTTTCGATCGAAATGGCTGTGAATAACTCAGCTCTTCTTGATCTTCTCCGGGCGCTTCCAGCCCGATATGTTGCGCTGGCGCGCACGGGCTACAGCCAGGTCACCCGCTTCTACGGCCTGGGTGATAGTCGAACCGGCTGCGGTGGTCGCGCCGGCCTTGATTTCCACAGGCGCCACCAGCGAGTTGTTCGAACCGATGAACACATCTTCACCCATCACGGTCTTGAACTTGTTGGCACCATCGTAGTTGCAGGTGATGGTGCCGGCGCCGATATTGGTCCGCGCACCGATTTCGGCATCACCCAGGTAAGCCAGGTGTCCAGCCTTGGCCCCTTCACCCAGGTGGGCGTTCTTCAGTTCGACGAAGTTACCCACATGGGCCTTGGCGTCCAGTACGCTGCCCGGGCGCAGGCGGGCGAACGGGCCAGCATCGCTGCCTTCTCCCATCACCGCGCCTTCAAGGTGGCTGTTGGCCTTGACCACCGCGCCTTTGCGCAGGGTCGTGTTCTTGATCACGCAGTTAGGGCCGATCTGCACATCGTCTTCGATGACCACCTTGCCTTCGAGAATCACGTTGATGTCGATCAGCACGTCACGACCTACGCTCACTTCACCACGAACATCGAAGCGTGCCGGGTCGCGCAGGGTAACTCCCTGAGCCATCAGACGGCGGCCTTCACGCAACTGGTAGTGACGCTCAAGCTCGGACAGCTGGCGGCGGTCGTTGGCGCCCTGCACTTCCATAGCATCGTGTGGCTGTTCAGTTGCCACCACCAAGCCATCGGCCACTGCCATGGCGATTACGTCAGTCAGGTAATACTCGCCCTGGGCGTTGTTGTTCGACAGCCGGCCCATCCAGTCGGTAAGACGCGCGGCTGGCAGGGCCAGAATTCCAGTGTTGCCTTCCTTGATCGCTTTTTGCGCGTCGTTGGCGTCCTTGTGCTCAACGATGGCAGTTACCTTGCCCTGCTCGTCACGCACGATTCGGCCATAGCCGGTCGGATCGTCGAGGGTGACTGTAAGCAGTCCCAGCTGCTGATCGTTGGCCTTTGCCAACAGACGCTGCAGGGTCTCCACTTCGATCAACGGCACGTCGCCGTATAACACCAGCACAGTATCAGCGGTCAGCGCCGGCAGTGCCTGGGCAACAGCGTGACCGGTACCCAGCTGTTTATCCTGCATGACGAAATTCAGGTCGTCAGCGGCCAGGCGCTCGCGAACCAGTTCGGCACCATGGCCAATGACCACATGAATACCTTGCGGCTGAAGTTGGCGCGCGCTGTGGATAACATGGCCGAGCATGGAATTGCCAGCTACCGGGTGCAACACTTTGGGCAGCGCCGAGCGCATGCGGGTGCCTTGGCCGGCGGCGAGAATAACGATATCGAGTGACATTACTGGCTACCAATCCTGGGCGGTCAGTGAAAGACCGTGGGGGGAGAAAACAGAAAAAGAAAAAGGGTAGCCGAGGCTACCCTTTTACTCAATCGCAACAGAAGTTATCAGCCGTAGCCGATTACTTGCCTCTGCGCATTTGCTGGACGGTACGCAGCTGAGCTGCGGCCTCGGCCAGACGTGCGGCGGCGGCGCCGTAGTCGAAGTCCGCGCCTTTCAGATTCAGGGCGTTCTCGGCAGCCTTGAGGGCCTCCTGAGCCTGAGCTTCATCCAGGTCTGCAGCACGTTGCACGGTATCGGCAAGCACCTTGACCATGTTCGGCTGAACCTCGAGGAAACCACCAGAGATGTAGAACACCTCTTGTGCGCCACCCTGCTTGGTCAGCGTGATCGGACCAGGCTTGAGATTGGTGATCAGTGGCGCATGGCCTGGAGCGATACCAAGATCACCCAGGTTACCGTGCGCAACCACCATCTCGACCAGGCCGGAGAAGATCTCTCCTTCCGCGCTGACGATATCGCAATGGACTGTCATAGCCATCTGCTTGCCTCAACCTGATAGCGCCCCTTGCGGGGCGCAGGAATTACAGTTTCTTGGCTTTCTCGATCGCTTCGTCGATGCTGCCGACCATGTAGAACGCTTGTTCTGGCAGGTGGTCGTAGTCACCTTTGAGGATGCCGCTGAAGCCAGCGATGGTGTCTTTCAGGGAAACGTACTTGCCTGGCGAACCGGTGAAGACTTCTGCCACGAAGAACGGCTGCGACAGGAAGCGCTGGATCTTACGAGCGCGGGCTACCAGTTGCTTGTCGGCTTCGGACAGTTCGTCCATACCCAGGATCGCAATGATGTCCTTCAGCTCTTTGTAGCGCTGCAGAACATACTGAACGCCACGAGCGGTCTCGTAGTGCTCGTTGCCGATCACGTTCGGGTCCAGCTGGCGCGAAGTCGAGTCCAGTGGGTCGACCGCTGGGTAGATACCCAGGGAGGCGATGTCACGGGACAGAACGACGGTGGCGTCCAAGTGGGCGAAGGTGGTCGCTGGCGACGGGTCGGTCAAGTCGTCCGCAGGTACATATACGGCCTGTACGGAGGTGATCGAACCTTCCTTGGTGGAGGTGATGCGCTCTTGCAGAACGCCCATCTCTTCAGCCAGGGTCGGCTGGTAACCTACTGCCGAAGGCATACGGCCCAGCAGTGCGGATACTTCGGTACCGGCCAGGGTGTAACGATAGATGTTGTCGACGAACAGCAGAACGTCGTTACCTTCGTCACGGAACTTCTCGGCCATGGTCAGGCCGGTCAGCGCTACACGCAGACGGTTTCCTGGTGGCTCGTTCATCTGACCGTAGACCAGCGCTACCTTGTCGAGAACGTTGGAGTCCTTCATCTCGTGGTAGAAGTCGTTACCCTCACGAGTACGCTCACCCACACCAGCGAACACGGAGTAACCGCTGTGTTCCATGGCGATGTTACGGATCAGTTCCATCATGTTTACGGTCTTGCCGACACCGGCACCACCGAACAGACCAACCTTACCACCCTTGGCGAACGGGCAAACCAGGTCGATAACCTTGATGCCGGTTTCCAGCAGGTCGTTGCCGCCCGCCTGGTCAGCGAACGAAGGCGCTGGCTGGTGGATACCGCGACGCTCTTCTTCGCCGATCGGGCCGGCTTCGTCGATCGGGTTGCCCAGTACGTCCATGATACGGCCCAGGGTGGCCTTACCAACTGGAACGGAAATGGCAGCGCCGGTGTCGACGACATCCAGACCGCGCTTCAGGCCTTCGGTCGAGCCCATCGCAATGGTACGAACCACGCCGTCGCCCAGCTGCTGCTGAACTTCCAGGGTGGTTTCCGCGCCTTGTACTTTAAGCGCGTTGTATACACTCGGCACGACGTCACGTGGGAATTCCACGTCGATGACGGCGCCGATGATTTGAACGATACGTCCGCTACTCATAGCTGGATCCTCTGAATATGTGAACCGTTAAACCGCGGCAGCGCCGCCGACGATTTCCGAGATCTCCTGGGTGATCGCAGCCTGACGCGCCTTGTTGTAGATCAACTGAAGCTCTTTGATCAAATCACCGGCGTTGTCTGTGGCGTTCTTCATGGCGATCATCCGGGCCGCTTGTTCAGCAGCGTTGTTCTCGACCACCGCCTGGTATACCTGCGACTCCACGTAACGCACCATCAAGCCGTCCAGCAGCTCTTTTGCGTCGGGTTCATACAGGTAGTCCCAGTGATGCTTGAGATCCTGATCCGGGGTTGCCACCAACGGTACCAATTGCTCGACCGTCGGCTTCTGGGTCATGGTATTGATGAACTTGTTCGAAACCACCGAGAGGCGATCGATACGGCCGTCCAGGTAGGCGTCCAGCATCACTTTGACGGAGCCGATCAGATCATTGATCGATGGCTCTTCGCCCAAGTGGCTGATCGCTGCTACGACGTTGCCGCCAAAGATGCGGAAGAAAGTCGCACCCTTGCTGCCGATCACGCACAGGTCGATTTCCACGCCCTGTTCGCGGTTTGCGCTCATGTCCTTGACCAGGGCCTTGAACAGGTTGGTGTTCAAGCCACCGCACAGACCACGGTCACTGCTCACCACGATATAACCGGCGCGCTTTACAGGGCGCTCGATCATGAACGGGTGGCGGTATTCCGGGTTGGCGTTGGCCAGATGACCGATCACCTGGCGGATACGTTCCGCGTAAGGACGGCTAGCAGCCATGCGCATTTGTGCCTTGCGCATCTTGCTGACCGCCACTTTCTCCATGGCGCTGGTAATTTTTTGCGTGCTTTTGATGCTCGCAATCTTACTGCGAATCTCTTTTGCGCCTGCCATGTATCACCTATCAGGTTAGCAAGCGGGGGCCTGAGCCCCCGCTGCGGCTTACCAGGTCTGGGTGGCCTTGAACTTCTCGATACCGGCTTTCAGGCCTGCGTCGATTTCGTCGTTGAAGTCACCCTTCACGTTGATCTTCGCCATCAGTTCAGCGTGATCACGGTTGAAGAAGGCGATCAGTGCTTGCTCGAAGCTGCCGATCTTGGAGACCTCTACGTCGGTCAGGAAGCCACGCTCAGCGGCGTACAGCGACAGAGCCATGTCCGCGATGGACATCGGCGCGTACTGCTTCTGCTTCATCAGCTCGGTAACGCGCTGACCATGCTCCAGCTGCTTGCGGGTCGCTTCGTCCAGATCGGACGCGAACTGGGCGAATGCAGCCAGTTCACGGTACTGAGCCAGAGCGGTACGAATACCACCGGACAGCTTCTTGATGATCTTGGTCTGAGCGGCACCACCTACGCGGGATACCGAAACACCGGCGTTCACTGCAGGGCGGATGCCCGAGTTGAACATGGCCGATTCCAGGAAGATCTGACCGTCGGTGATGGAAATCACGTTGGTCGGAACGAACGCAGAAACGTCGCCAGCCTGGGTTTCGATGATCGGCAGAGCGGTCAGGGAACCAGTTTTGCCAGTGACAGCACCGTTGGTGAACTTCTCGACGTACTCTTCCGAAACGCGCGATGCACGCTCCAGCAGACGGGAGTGGAGATAGAACACGTCGCCTGGGTATGCTTCGCGTCCTGGTGGACGGCGCAGCAGCAGGGAGATCTGACGGTAGGCAACAGCCTGCTTGGACAGGTCATCGTAAACGATCAGTGCGTCTTCACCGCGGTCGCGGAAGAACTCGCCCATGGTGCAACCGGCGTATGGCGCCAGGAATTGCAGTGCGGCGGATTCCGAAGCACTGGCAACAACCACGATGGTGTTGGCCAGGGCGCCGGTTTCTTCCAGCTTGCGAACGATGTTGGCAACGGTGGAACGCTTCTGGCCGACTGCAACATAAACACAGAAAATACCGGAGTCTTTCTGGTTGATGATGGCGTCGATGGCCATGGCGGTCTTGCCGATCTGACGGTCGCCAATGATCAGCTCGCGCTGGCCACGGCCGACAGGGATCATGGCGTCGACGGACTTGTAGCCAGTCTGTACAGGCTGGTCTACCGACTTACGCCAGATCACGCCTGGAGCCACTTTCTCGACTGCGTCGGTCTCGGTGTTGCCCAGAGGACCTTTGCCGTCGATCGGGTTACCCAGTGCGTCAACGACGCGGCCCAGCAGTTCCTTACCAACCGGAACTTCCAGGATGCGGCCGGTGCACTTGGCGCTCATGCCTTCGGCGAGGGTGTCATAGCCACCCAGGATCACTGCACCTACGGAGTCTTGCTCCAGGTTCAGGGCCATGCCGTAGACGCTGCCAGGGAACTCGATCATTTCGCCGTACATGACGTCGGCCAGACCGTGGATCCGCACGATACCGTCGGATACCGAAACGACGGTACCTTCGTTACGGGCTTGGGAGCTCACATCGAGGTTATCGATGCGGCCCTTGATGATTTCACTAATTTCGGAAGGATTGAGTTGCTGCATTGCTCTGCTGCCCCTTCAAACTCAAGATTTCAATGCTTCGGCCAGTTTCGCGATTTTGCCGCGAACAGAGCCATCGATTACCAGGTCACCGGCGCGGATGACGACGCCGCCAATCAGGCTGGCATCCTCCGACGCGTGCAGGCGCACTTCCTGGCCTAACCGTGCACTGAGAACCTTGGCGAGTTTGTCTTGCTGTTCTTGGTTCAACGCGAAGGCACTGGTGACTTCCACGTCCACGGATTTCTCTTGCTCGGCCTTGTACAGGTCGAACAGAGCGGCAATCTCCGGCAGAAGCAGGAGACGGTCGTTTTCCGCGGCAACATGAATGAAATTCTGTGCCTGTGCATTGAACTTGTCACCGCACACGTCAATGAACGTGGCGGCCTTTTCTGCGCTCGTCAGTCGCGGGGCCTTGAGCAGGCGCTGCATGGTGTCGTCTTGCGACACCGCAGCAGCCAGGCCGAGCATGGCTGACCAATTGGCCAGTTGCTGATGGGCCTGGGCATGCTCAAAGGCAGCCTTAGCGTAAGGTCGGGCCAACGTGGTCAGTTCTGCCATGATCGCCCTCGCTTAAATTTCAGCGGCCAGTTTGTTAACCAGCTCCGCATGCGCGTTTTGATCGATTGTGGCGCCAAGGATCTTTTCAGCACCACCAACGGCCAGAGCACCCACTTGGGCACGCAGGGCGTCTTTAGCGCTGTTCAGTTCCTGTTCGATCTCGGCCAGAGCCTGAGCCTTCACACGGTCAGCTTCGACGCGAGCCTGTTCACGGGCTTCGTCGACAAGCTGAGCAGCGCGTTTCTTGCTTTGCTCGATGATTTCGGCTGCCTGTGCTTTAGCTTCACGCAGTTGCTGACCCGCTTTCTCTTGGGCCAGCTCCAGGTCGCGAGCTGCGCGGTTGGCAGCGTCCAAGCCGTCGGCAATCTTCTTTTGGCGCTCTTGCAGGGCAGTGATGACCGGAGGCCATACATACTTCATGCAGAAGAGTACAAAAATCAGGAAAGCAACGGATTGGCCAATCAGGGTTGCATTAATGTTCACGCCAACACCTCGCTCGGTCTTAATTCATACAGCCATCAACTCGTGGTGACGAGTGATTAGCCGGCGATCTGACCAACGAACGGATTCGCGAAGGTGAAGAACAGAGCGATACCAACACCGATCATGGTTACGGCGTCGAGCAGACCGGCAACGATGAACATTTTGACCTGCAGCATTGGAACCATTTCTGGTTGACGAGCAGCGCCTTCCAGGAATTTGCCACCCAGCAGGCCGAAACCAATGGCGGTACCCAGAGCACCCAGGCCGATCAGCAGAGCAACAGCGATAGCGGTCAGACCAACTACAGTTTCCATCTTTCCTCCCGACTTTTACGTCGTATTGGTTAGGTTTTTAGTTTGAAGCGGTAAAACAAATCGTTTGGTACAGCATGCCCTTGCGGACTTTTTAAGCCCTCCCCCCGTACAGGCAGGGAAGGCTATCAGACACGCCAGGCGGTCTTAATGGTTATCTTCGTGAGCCATCGACAGGTAGACGATGGTCAGCATCATGAAGATGAAAGCTTGCAGGGTGATGATCAGGATGTGGAACACAGCCCACGCCCATTGCAGCACCACACCCAGGCCGCTGAGCCACAGCAGGCCCGAGCCGAACATTACAGCGATCAGGATGAACACCAGCTCGCCAGCATACATGTTGCCGAACAGACGCAGTGCCAGCGAGATCGGCTTGGCGATCAGGGTGACGAATTCCAGCAGGAAGTTGACCGGAATCAGCAGGATCTGCACGAAGATATTCTTGCTGCCAAACGGGTGCAGGGTCAGCTCACCGATGAAGCCGCCCAGGCCCTTGACCTTGATGCTGTAGAAGATGATCAGGGCGAAGACGCAGAAGGCCATGGCCAGGGTCGCGTTCGGGTCGGTGGTCGACACGGCGCGGAACGGAATGTGCGGGTCACCGGAAATCAGGATGGCCAGCTGAGGAATCCAGTCGACCGGTATCAGGTCGACGGCGTTCATCAGGAATACCCAGACGAAAATGGTCAGCGCCAGCGGCGCGATTACCGGGCTACGGCCGTGGAAGGAGTCCTTCACGCTGCCGTTGACGAAGTCGACCATCACTTCAACGAAGTTCTGCAGACCGCCAGGTTGGCCGGAAGTCGCCTTCTTGGCCGCCATGCGGAAGATCAACAGGAAGATCAGACCCAGCGCGACGGACCAACCCAGGGTGTCCAGGTGGAACGCCCAGAAGCCCATTGCCTTGGCTTCTGCAGCCGAATGGGCGAAGCCCCAGCTGCCGTCTGGTAGTTGACCGTAGGTCAGGTTCTGCAAGTGGTGCTGGATATAGCCCGAAGCGGTTTCTGCTGCCATGGTTGCCTCAAACGCCCTAAGGTCTCGAAAGTCTTTTATTCATCAGCAGGGGCGCGAACCAGCTGACCAAAAGGGTCAACACGAAGACGCCGAATACTGCTAGCGGCGCCAGTGGCTTCACTCCTGCAAAGGTCAGTGCAAAAAGCACTGCCGTCAAAATCATCTTGCCTGCCTCGCCAGCGTAAAACGACTTGACGATAGCTTGTGCCGCCCGAGCCCCGCTGAAGCGAAAAGCCTTCCAGGCGAAATACACATTGGGCAGCCAGGCAATCAAACCTCCGCAAAGGCCTGAATATCCACTGACCGACCCTTTCCACTGCCACAACACCAAGGTTGCCAGCAGCAGTACGACAAATTGAGCCAGCAGTACCGGAAAAACCGCCCAGCGATGGAAAGGCAGGCGGTTTGGCGTGCGTATTTCCATCACAACTGCTCCTCGGAAGTCGACCAACAAGTCAGCTATGACTTGGCATAATTTGTGCCGACAAAATGCGCGCAGAGTATAGGGGTGGATTAACCCCTATTCAACTCTTCGGTAGTGATTTCCGACTTCACGCTACAACAGGAATTGTTTCAGCGGATGTGAGCGAGCACGCCTTGCAACTCGTCAAGCGAGTTGTAGCGAATAACCAACTGGCCTTTGCCCTTGTTGCCATGACGGATCTGCACGGCCGAGCCCAGGCGCTCTGCGAGCCGCTGTTCAAGGCGAGCGATATCCGGATCAGGTTTGCTCGGTTCGACCGGATCAGGCTTGTCGCTGAGCCACTGACGGACCAGTGCTTCGGTTTGGCGCACGGTGAGGCCACGTGCGACAACATGACGCGCCCCCTCCTCCTGACGATTTTCATCCAGGCCGAGCAATGCACGGGCATGCCCCATCTCCAGGTCACCGTGGGCGAGCATGGTCTTGATCGCATCGGGCAAGGTAATGAGGCGCAGCAGGTTGGCCACGGTCACCCGCGACTTGCCCACAGCGTCAGCCACCTGCTGCTGGGTAAGCTCGAATTCCTGTTGCAGGCGCTGCAGGGCCATGGCCTCTTCCAGTGGGTTGAGGTCTTCGCGCTGGATGTTCTCGATCAATGCCATGGCGATGGCGGCTTCGTCGGGCACTTCGCGGACCATGGCCGGGATCGTGTCCAGGCCGGCCTGCTGGGTAGCGCGCCAACGGCGCTCACCGGCGATGATCTCGTATCGGTTGTCGCCAATCGGGCGCACCACGATCGGTTGCATCACACCATGGTTGCGAATCGAGTGCGCAAGCTCTTCCAGCGCCTCCGGGTCCATGTCCCGGCGAGGCTGATACTTGCCACGCTGGACCAGCTCGACCGGCAGGTGTTGCAGTTCTTTCTGGTCGATCTTCACAGCCTGCTCTTCGAGCGCGCTGACGGAAGGACCACTGAGCAGTGCATCCAACCCACGTCCGAGACCCCGTTTCTTGACGGCCATACGGATTCCTTAAGTTGTTTGTGCAGTGCGTGATGGACGGCGTTGACGGCGTACCAGTTCCCCTGCCAGGGCCAGGTAAGCCAGCGCGCCCCGCGATTGCTTGTCGTAAGCAAGGGCTGGCATGCCGAAGCTGGGGGCCTCGGCCAAGCGAATGTTGCGCGGAATGACCGTGTCGTACAGCTGAGGGCCAAAGTGCTCCTTCAACTGCGCCGAAACATCGTTGTTCAGGCTCAGACGCGGATCGTACATGGTCCGCAGCAGGCCCTCGATCTTCAACTCCGGGTTCAACCGGGCGGCGATGCGCTTGATGTTATCCACAAGGTCGCTGAGACCTTCCAGCGCGTAGTACTCACACTGCATGGGGATAATTACGCCATCGGAAGCGACCAGCGCATTGAGCGTGAGCATCGACAGCGACGGTGGGCAGTCGATGAGGATGTAGTCGTAGTTATCGCGGATGGGCGCCAGCGCGTTGCGCAGACGGCTCTCCTTGACCTGCATTTCCAGCAGCACCACCTCAGCGGCGGTCAGGTCACGGTTGGCCGGCAGCAACTGGAAGCCTCCGTGCTCGGAGTAGTGCATAGCCTGGGCCAAGTCGCACTCCCCGATCAGCAGGTCGTAGACCGAGTGCTCGAGCTCGTGCTTGTCCACACCGCTGCCCATGGTGGCGTTGCCCTGCGGATCGAGGTCGATCAGCAGGACACGACGCTTGGTCGCAGCCAGCGAGGCGGCGAGATTGATACAGGTGGTTGTCTTGCCCACACCACCTTTCTGGTTCGCGATTGCGAATACCTTAGCCATTGTTGCGAGTGTTCCCAGTCATGCCTTGCGGCGCAGTATCAGCAGATGGCGCTGGCCCTGGCAACCCGGAACGGTCAGGGCCTGTTCGCTTTCCACTGTGAAGTCTGCGGGCAATGCTACCAGTTCATCGGCAGGATGCAGCCCCTTCATTGCAAGCCATTGCGTCCCGGTGTCGCCCAAGTGGCGGGTCCAATTGGTGAAGTTCTCCATGCTGCTGAAGGCGCGGGAGATGATTCCGTCGAACGGTTGTGGCGGCTGGAAGGCCTCGACCCGGCTGTGGATAACCGTGAGGTTGTCCAGCTTGAGTTCCATTTTCACCTGTGTCAGGAAACGGGTCTTCTTGCCATTGGCGTCCAGCACGGTCACCCGCTTGTGCGGATGCAAAATTGCCAACGGGATCCCCGGCATGCCTCCACCGCTGCCGACGTCCAGCCAACTGTCACGTTCGCTGTGGATAAACGACATGACACTGAGGCTATCCAGGAGATGGCGTGAAACCATCTCGTCCGGGTCGCGCACGGCAGTCAGGTTGTACGCTTTGTTCCATTTGATCAGCAGGGCCAGGTAGCCGAGCAGCTTTTCGTGATGCTCGGCGCTCAGCTCGACTCCGAGTTTGCGCGCACCTGTGGACAACTCTTCAGCGTGTTGCGGGGTGACCAGGGAACTCAAGCGCTTTGCTCCAATTCGCGGCCAGCGCCGCGTTTTTTCAAGTGTATCAACAACAGGGAAATCGCCGCCGGGGTCACGCCAGGGATGCGCGAAGCCTGCCCCAAGGTTTCCGGACGGGTCTGGCCCAGCTTGCCCTGGATCTCCTTGGACAGGCCGGAGATCGTCGAGTAGTCGATATCCACAGGCAGGCGGGTGTCTTCGCTGGCACGCAGTCGGGCGATTTCATCCTGCTGGCGGTCGATGTAACCCGCGTATTTGGTGCGGATCTCGACCTGCTCGGCGACCTGCTGGTCGATCGCTTCACCACCGGTCGCCTCAATCAGGCCGGCGTAATCGATTTCCGGCCGCGCCAGCAGGTTGAGCAGGCTGTATTCGTGGCTAAGCGGTGTACCAAACTTATCCACAATCGCTTGGCCTTGCTCAGTGTTCGGGCGCACCCAGGTCGATTTCAGGCGCTGTTCCTCACGCTCGATACCGTCGCGCTTGGCACAGAACGCGGCCCAGCGCTGGTCATCGATCAGGCCCAGTTCACGGCCCTTTTCGGTCAGGCGCAGGTCGGCGTTGTCTTCGCGCAGGATCAGGCGGTACTCGGCGCGCGAAGTGAACATGCGGTACGGCTCCTGAGTACCCAGGGTAATCAAGTCGTCGACCAGCACACCGATGTAGGCTTCATCGCGGCGCGGGCACCAGCTGTCGCGACCTTGCGCACGCAGTGCAGCATTGGTCCCGGCCAGCAGGCCTTGGGCACCGGCTTCTTCGTATCCGGTGGTGCCGTTGATCTGCCCGGCGAAGAACAGACCGCCGATGACTTTGGTCTCGAGGCTGTACTTGAGGTCACGGGGATCGAAGTAGTCGTACTCGATGGCATACCCGGGGCGCACGATGTGGGCGTTTTCCATGCCGCGGATCGAACGGACCAGCTCCAGTTGCACGTCGAACGGCAGCGAAGTGGAAATACCGTTGGGATACAGCTCATGGGTGTTCAAGCCTTCCGGCTCAATGAACACCTGGTGGCTTTCCTTGTCGGCGAAGCGGTGGATCTTGTCTTCGATCGACGGACAGTAACGCGGGCCGACACCTTCGATCACGCCCGAGTACATCGGTGAACGGTCGAGGTTCGAGGCAATGATCTCGTGGGTGCGCGCATTGGTGTGGGTAATCCAGCAGCTCACCTGACGCGGGTGCATTTCAGCATTGCCCATGAACGACATCACCGGGATCGGCGTATCGCCCGGCTGTTCGGTCATTACCGAGAAATCCACAGAGCGGCCGTCAATGCGTGGCGGGGTACCGGTTTTCAGACGGCCGACGCGCAGCGGCAGTTCACGCATGCGGTGGGCCAGGGCAATCGAAGGTGGATCACCGGCGCGACCACCGGAATGGTTTTGCAGACCAATGTGGATAAGGCCGCCGAGGAAGGTACCGGTAGTCAGTACCACCGATTCGGCAAAGAAACGCAGGCCCATCTGGGTCACCACGCCTTTGACCTGGTCCTGCTCGACGATCAGGTCGTCGCAGGACTGCTGGAATATCCACAGGTTTGGCTGGTTTTCCAGGATTTCACGCACCACTGCCTTGTAGATGGCGCGGTCGGCTTGTGCACGGGTGGCACGTACGGCCGGGCCCTTGCGGTTGTTCAGAACGCGGAACTGGATGCCGCTCTTGTCGGTGGCCAGCGCCATGGCGCCGCCGAGCGCATCGATCTCTTTGACCAGATGGCTTTTGCCAATACCGCCGATGGCGGGGTTGCAGCTCATGTGACCGAGGGTTTCCACGTTATGGGTCAGCAGCAGGGTTTTCACACCCATGCGTGCAGACGCAAGCGCAGCCTCGGTACCGGCATGGCCGCCGCCGATGACGATCACGTCAAAACGGGAAGGGAAATCCACCACGCACCTCGTGCCTGTTTTTGCGAATAGAGAAGGTAAGCGGACAAGTATAGGGACTTCACCCCCAGTAAAGAAACCGTCTGAGCAAATTTTGACCAGTCTGTGGATGAGTGGCAAACAACAGAAATCAGAGAGAAGAAATTTAAAAAGCTTTGTTTTTATGTTTATTCTTATGCACAACGATATCTGTGGATAAAGTCTCCTATCCCACGAATGACGCTATGTAGAGAGAAATTAAACCCTGTGTCTGGAGTGGCATGAGGGCTATGGATAACGCCATTTAGCCTGTGGATTAAATGGCTATTTACCCACAGGCGGTTTTTTCCTCAGAAAAAAAGCCCGCTTATCAACTGAGCTGAAGGCGACTTTTCCACAGGGCTCCTGAGCACAGTTTTCAAGCCGGGCATGAAAAATTCATCGCGCTGGCGGGCAGACATGATCAGGTTGAAGCGGTCGAGCCCGCGAAAGGATGGGTACATCCGCAGAGATCTGGTGCTTGTAAGGGCTTCTTCGCGGGCCCGCCCGCTCACATGGGTGCTTGGGTCATCGGCCTGCATTCAGCTTCTGCAACGAATTTCAGGCAAAAAAAAGCCGCTCCCTAAGGAGCGGCGCTTGACCTTGCCAGGCTGTGGATTACTTGCCGATGCAGAAGCTGGAGAAAATCCGCCCAAGCAGGTCATCCGAGCTGAATGCTCCTGTGATTTCCCCCAGCGCATGCTGTGCCTGGCGTAAGTCCTCAGCCAGAAGCTCTCCTGCGCCCGCCAAGGTCAATTGTGCACGGCCGTGCTCCAGGTGCTCGCTGGCCTGGCGCAAGGCATCCAGATGGCGCCGGCGGGCGCTGAATCCACTCTCTGCAGTCTGTTCGTAACCCATACAGCCCTTCAGATGCTCACGGAGCAGTTGCAGCCCTGTGTCGTCGCCCTTGGCGCTGAGGGTAATGGTCACGTGGCCGTCATCGCACTGTTCCAGCGCTACCCGCTCACCACTCAGGTCGGCCTTGTTGCGAATCAGCGTGACTTTGGCCGGATCCGGCCGCTGAGCGAGAAACTCAGGCCAGAGAGCGAACGGATCGCTGGCCTCGGGCGCAGTGGAGTCGACCACGAGCAGAACGCGGTCTGCCTCGCCAATTGCCTTCAGGGCACGTTCCACACCGATCTTTTCCACATGGTCATCGGTATCGCGCAAGCCGGCAGTATCGACAACGTGCAGCGGCATGCCGTCGATGTGGATATGTTCGCGCAGGATATCCCGCGTGGTACCGGCGATGTCCGTGACAATGGCTGCTTCCCGTCCGGCCAGCTGGTTCAGCAAGCTTGATTTACCGGCATTCGGCCGGCCGGCAATGACTACCGTCATGCCGTCGCGCAGCAAGGCGCCTTGCCCGGCCTCGCGCTGCACAGTGGATAACTCGCTGCGCACGGCATCAAGCATCGACAGCACGTGGCCATCGGCAAGGAAGTCGATCTCTTCCTCAGGAAAGTCGATCGCCGCCTCGACGTAAATACGCAGGGCAATCAACGCCTCGGTGAGGCTGTGCACACGCCTGGAGAATTCCCCTTGCAGCGAGCGCAGGGCGTTGCGCGCTGCCTGGCTGGAACTCGCCTCGATCAGGTCGGCGATGGCTTCGGCCTGAGCCAGGTCGAGCTTGTCGTTGAGGAAAGCGCGCTCGCTGAATTCGCCCGGGCGGGCCAGACGACAGCCGACTTGTACACAGCGCTGCAGCAGCATGTCCAGCACCACAGGACCGCCGTGACCCTGCAGTTCAAGCACGTCCTCGCCAGTGAACGAATTAGGCCCAGGAAAGAACAACGCAATCCCTTCGTCCAGCACCAGCCCGTCATCGTCGCGGAATGGGCCGTAATGGGCATGCCGCGGGGTCAGGGTGCGGCCGGTGATCAACAGGCCGGCCTTGGCAGCCAGAGGGCCGGACAACCTGACAATACCCACACCACCACGGCCCTGGGCCGTGGCGATGGCGGCGATGGTTTCACGCACAGTGTTCATGCTCGAAAGCCTCTACGACAAAACGACAGATAGCAAAAACGCCCCACTAGGGGGCGTTTTTTATTCACAGGCTAGCGTATTAGCCCGTCAAGCAGCAGCTTTTTTGGTAGCTGCTTCGATACGGCGAGTGATGTACCACTGCTGCGAAATCGACAGGCAGTTGTTCACAACCCAGTACAGCACCAGACCGGCAGGGAACCACAGGAAGAAGAAGGTGAAGATGATTGGCATCATTTTCATCACCTTGGCCTGCATCGGATCCGGCGGTGTCGGGTTCAGGCGCTGCTGGATGAACATGGTGGCGCCCATGATGATCGGCAGGATGAAGAACGGATCCTTGATCGACAGGTCGGTAATCCACAGTATCCATGGGGCCTGGCGCATTTCCACGCTTTCCAGCAATACCCAGTACAGGGCCAGGAATACCGGCATTTGCACCAGGATCGGCAGGCAGCCGCCCAGCGGGTTGATCTTCTCTTTCTTGTAAAGCTCCATCATCGCCTGGGACATCTTCTGGCGATCGTCACCGAAGCGTTCCTTGAGTGCGGCGAGCTTAGGTGCAACGGCACGCATACGGGCCATCGAGCGGTAGCTGGCAGCCGACAGCGGGAAGAACAGGCCTTTGATCAACATGGTCAGCACGATGATCGACCAGCCCCAGTTACCCAGCAGGCTGTGGATATGTTGCAGCAGCCAGAAGATCGGCTGGGCGATAAACCACAGGAAGCCGTAGTCGACGGTCAATTCCAGGCCTGGGGACAACTCTTTCAGCTTGGACTGGATCTTCGGGCCAGCGTACAGCATGGCGCTGGTTTCGACCTTGCCGCCAGCCGGTACGCTGATAACTGGGCCGGTGTAGCCGATGATGTAGTTGCCTTGGCTATCCTTGCGGGTCTGGACAACGTTGTTGTCCGACTTGGCTGGAATCCAGGCGGTCACGAAGTAGTGCTGCAGCCAGGCAACCCAGCCGCCGGACACATTTTCTTTCAAACTACCTTTGTCGATGTCCTTCATCGAGACCTTTTTGTAAGGCTCGGAAGCTGTCCACAGGGCGGCACCCAGGTAGGTAGCGGTACCGGTGGCAGTACTGGAGGACGGATCGCCGCTGGCATCACGCTTGAGCTGGGCAAACATGTTGCCGCTCCACGCCTGGCTGCTCTGGTTGTCGATCAGATAGCTGACATTCAGGTCGTACTCACCGCGCTTGAAGCTGAAACGCTTGATGTAGTTGACGCCGTTGTCACTGAACTTCAGATCTACCACCAGTTGTTCCTGGCCGTCGGCCAGCTGGTAGCTCTTCTGTTCGGCAGCATACAGGGGACGGCCGCTGGCGCGGGCATCCGGACCGTCGGTGCCGGTCAGACCGCTTTGTGCCAGGTAAACACGCTCACCACCGTTGTCGAACAACTGGAATGGAATGTTCGGGTGGTCTTGACGGCGTGGGTACTTCGGCAGGTTCAGCTGGACGATGTCACCACCGACCGGATCGATAGCCAGTTCCAGAACGTCGGTCTTGACTCGGATCAGGTCCTTGCTGAGTGCGACCGGTGCCAGTTCGGCAGGGCTCGATTCGGCGTTGGCGCTCGGTACATCGGCGCTGGCACCGTTGTTACCGGCCGGCACGCCATCGGGCAAGCCCGGAGCAACAGTGCTGGCAGCAGTATTCTGAGTCGGCAGGGCAGCCTGGCCGTAGTCATCGTTCCACTTCAGGACCATGACGTAGGACACGACTGCCAGCGCGGCGATCAGGATCGTGCGTTTAATATCCATGATTACTCGGCTATCGAAGAAGTTCGGGAGGAAGGAGCGGGTGGAACGGGGTCGAAACCGCCGTCATTCCACGGATGACAACGCCCCAGGCGACGAACGGCCAGCCACCCACCACGCCAGATGCCATGGTTTTCGATGGCTTCATACGCGTAACAGGAGCAACTGGGGAAAAACCGACAGTGATTGGCCATCAGAGGACTAATGGCGTAACGGTAAAACTGGATCGGAACGAGTGCCAGTTTACGCATCTTGGCTGTCTACCCCTGCGGAATTGGCGGTGACTGCTGGTGTCGGCCGGCTGCGTGCCAGGCGTTTCCAGAGCTTGCCAAAGTGTTGGTGCAATTCCGGGTTTTCTATCTCACCCAATCCCTTGCGCGCGACGATCACGATGTCCAGGCCAGCAAGCAATTGCTGGTTCAGACGAAAGGAATCGCGCATCAAGCGCTTGAGGCGGTTGCGTTGAACGGCGAGCTTGACACTCTTCTTGCCGATTACCAAGCCAAGGCGTGGGTGATCGAGGCCGTTCTCGCGAGCAAGGATCAGCAGGTTTTTCCCTGGAACCTTGCCGGTTGGGGAGTCGAAGACCGCTTTGAAGTGTCGGGGTGTAAGCAGTCGCTTTTCCCGACTGAAGTCCTGACTCACCACCTGTGCCGAAAAATCAAATGGCCAGACGCTTACGGCCTTTGGCACGACGACGCGACAGAACAGCACGGCCGTTCTTGGTAGCCATACGGGCACGGAAACCGTGGGTGCGGGCGCGCTTGATGGTGCTTGGTTGGAAAGTACGTTTCATGGCGTGTTACCTGGTTTGTCGACGACGGGCCGGGATGGCCCCCTTTTTAAGAGACCGGCGATTCTAGAGAAAGCAAGCCCATAGGTCAATTTCCAACCAGTCATTCCATATAGAGCTGTGATGGACGGTGCCTCCTGGTTCGTGCCAAAGGGTGCTTGATCGGACACACGAATCGGGGACAACATGAAAAAAAAGAAGAGACATATAAAAAGCTTTTCTGAAGAACTTATAAATCTTAGGTGGATAACCTTCTGTGGATAACCATCGCTAGGCCATGATTTACGTGATGTACAGAGTTTTACAACTTTGTTCTGAACCGGTGCTGCGACTGTTCCCATCGTGGGCGAAAGCTGTGGATGAAAATGCAGTTTATCCACAGCAAGGTTATCAACAGGCTGGTGCCCAGGGTTGTGCATAGACCTCATGGCCCGTTATCCACAGGTCTTATTCACAGAGGCAGAAAGCCGTTTTGGTCGATAAATGGCTGTTTTGTCATGGTTCCTAACGTGTCCACATGTGGATAACTGAACGCTCGACCGGTACAATGGCGGTTTGTTTTTGCCTCATCCGGCTTTCAAACTCAGGGGATATCCGTGTCAGTGGAACTTTGGCAGCAGTGCGTGGAGCTTCTGCGCGATGAACTGCCTGCCCAGCAATTCAACACCTGGATCCGTCCGCTACAGGTCGAAGCCGAAGGCGACGAGTTGCGCGTCTATGCGCCTAACCGTTTCGTTCTCGATTGGGTCAATGAAAAGTACCTGGGTCGCTTGCTCGAGCTGTTGGGGGAGAACGGTAGCGGCATTGCACCTGCCCTTTCCTTATTAATAGGTAGCCGCCGCAGCTCGGCCCCAAGGGCTGCGCCCAACGCTCCGGTCAGCGCTGCCGTTGCCGCTTCGCTGGCGCAGACCCAGGCACACAAGGCGGCCCCGGCAGCAGCGGTTGAACCCGTTGCCGTGGCCGCGGCCGAGCCTGTACTGGTCGAGACGTCTTCGCGTGACAGCTTTGATGCCATGGCAGAGCCCGCTGCGCCGCCGCCCAGTGGTGGTCGGGCTGAACAGCGCACCGTGCAGGTTGAAGGTGCGCTCAAGCACACCAGTTACCTGAACCGGACCTTTACCTTTGACACTTTCGTCGAAGGCAAGTCGAACCAGCTCGCCCGCGCGGCTGCCTGGCAGGTTGCGGACAATCCCAAGCATGGCTACAACCCACTGTTCCTTTACGGCGGCGTGGGTTTGGGTAAAACCCACCTTATGCATGCTGTGGGTAACCATCTGCTGAAGAAGAACCCGAACGCCAAGGTGGTGTACCTGCATTCGGAGCGTTTCGTCGCGGACATGGTCAAAGCGTTGCAGCTCAATGCCATCAACGAATTCAAGCGCTTCTACCGCTCGGTGGACGCGTTGTTGATCGACGATATCCAGTTTTTCGCTCGCAAAGAGCGCTCGCAGGAAGAGTTTTTCCACACCTTCAACGCCTTGCTTGAGGGTGGCCAGCAGGTAATTCTTACCTCTGACCGCTATCCCAAGGAAATCGAAGGCCTGGAAGAGCGTCTGAAGTCGCGCTTTGGTTGGGGGCTGACGGTGGCTGTCGAGCCGCCAGAGCTGGAGACCCGCGTAGCAATCCTGATGAAGAAGGCCGACCAGGCCAAAGTCGAGCTCCCGCATGACGCAGCCTTTTTCATCGCTCAGCGCATCCGATCCAACGTCCGTGAGCTGGAAGGTGCACTGAAGCGGGTTATCGCTCACTCGCACTTCATGGGGCGTGACATCACCATCGAGCTGATTCGTGAATCGCTCAAGGATCTGTTGGCGCTGCAAGACAAACTGGTCAGTGTGGATAACATTCAGCGTACCGTCGCTGAGTACTACAAGATCAAGATCTCCGATCTGTTGTCCAAGCGTCGTTCGCGTTCTGTCGCGCGCCCGCGTCAGGTAGCCATGGCCCTGTCCAAGGAGTTGACCAACCACAGTCTGCCGGAAATCGGCGACATGTTCGGTGGTCGCGACCATACGACCGTGCTGCACGCCTGCCGCAAAATCAATGAACTGAAGGAATCCGACGCGGACATCCGCGAGGACTACAAGAACCTGCTGCGGACGCTGACGACCTGATGGCCGTCTGCGCAGCTAATTGAAGGCAAGGGACTAGACCATGCATTTCACCATTCAACGCGAAGCCCTGTTGAAACCCCTGCAACTGGTCGCCGGTGTCGTCGAGCGCCGTCAGACCTTGCCGGTCCTGTCCAACGTATTGCTGGTCGTACAAGGCCAGCAACTGTCGTTGACCGGTACCGACCTGGAAGTCGAACTCGTAGGCCGCGTGCAACTGGATGAGCCGGCCGAGCCTGGCGAAATCACTGTTCCGGCGCGCAAGCTGATGGACATCTGCAAAAGCCTGCCTAACGACGCCCTGATCGATATCAAGGTCGATGAGCAGAAATTGTTGGTAAAGGCCGGCCGCAGCCGCTTCACCCTGTCGACCCTGCCTGCCAACGACTTCCCGACTGTGGAAGAAGGCCCGGGTTCGCTGACCTGCAACCTGGAGCAGAGCAAGCTGCGTCGCCTGATCGAGCGAACCAGCTTCGCCATGGCCCAGCAGGATGTGCGCTACTACCTTAACGGCATGCTGCTTGAGGTTTCCCGCAACACGTTGCGCGCCGTATCCACTGACGGTCACCGCTTGGCGCTTTGCTCGATGAGCGCGCCGATCGAGCAGGAGGATCGACACCAGGTCATCGTGCCGCGTAAAGGTATCCTGGAGTTGGCGCGCCTGCTGACAGACCCAGAAGGCATGGTCAGCATCGTGCTGGGTCAGCATCACATTCGCGCCACTACTGGCGAGTTCACCTTTACCTCCAAGCTGGTGGACGGCAAATTCCCGGACTACGAGCGCGTACTGCCCAAAGGCGGTGACAAGCTGGTTGTCGGAGACCGCCAGGCGCTGCGTGAAGCCTTCAGCCGTACTGCGATTCTCTCCAACGAGAAGTACCGTGGTATTCGCCTGCAACTGGCTGCCGGACAACTGAAGATCCAGGCTAATAACCCCGAGCAGGAAGAAGCTGAAGAAGAAATCAGCGTGGACTACGAAGGTAGCTCGCTGGAAATTGGTTTCAACGTCAGCTACTTGCTGGACGTGCTGGGCGTGATGACTACTGAGCAAGTTCGTCTGATCCTGTCCGACTCAAACAGCAGTGCGCTGCTGCAGGAAGCTGGCAATGACGATTCTTCCTACGTTGTCATGCCGATGCGCCTGTAACCTGTAGCAGGCGAAATGTCCCTTCGACGTATCATGGTCACCGCGGTGCGCAACTTGCACCCGGTGACACTCTTACCCTCCCCCCGCATCAACATCCTTTACGGCTCCAACGGCAGCGGCAAGACCAGCGTGCTCGAAGCCGTGCATTTGCTCGGCCTGGCCCGTTCATTTCGCAGCACCCGCCTGAATCCGGTTATTCAGTACGAACAATCTGCCTGTACGGTGTTCGGCGAGGTGCAGCTGACGGAGGGGGGCACGAGCAACCTGGGTGTGTCCCGTGAGCGACAAGGGGAGTTCACTATCCGCATCGATGGGCAGAATGCGCGCAGCGCCGCGCAATTGGCTGAGTTACTGCCGCTGCAGCTCATCAACCCAGACAGCTTCCGGCTGCTTGAAGGTGCCCCCAAAATACGCCGCCAGTTTCTGGATTGGGGGGTGTTCCACGTGGAACCTCGTTTTCTGCCAGCCTGGCAACGCCTTCAGAAGGCGCTGCGGCAGCGGAACTCATGGTTGCGTCATGGTACACTTGACCCAGCTTCGCAAGCCGCCTGGGACCGGGAATTGTGCCTGGCTAGCGCGGAAATAGATGAATACCGTCGCAACTACATCAAGGCCTTGAAGCCCGTCTTCGAGCGAACCCTGAGCGAACTGGTCGAGCTGGACGGGTTGACCCTAAGCTACTACCGAGGCTGGGACAAGGACCGCGAACTGCAAGAAGTACTCGCCTCCTCTCTCCTTCGCGATCAGCAGATGGGCCATACCCAAGCCGGTCCGCAGCGTGCTGATCTGCGTTTGCGGTTGGCTGGCAACAATGCAGCCGACATCCTTTCGCGTGGTCAGCAAAAGTTGGTGGTATGCGCATTGCGCATTGCCCAAGGCCATCTCGTTAGTCAGGCTCGCCGCGGTCACTGTATTTATCTCGTGGATGACTTGCCGTCCGAACTGGATGACCAGCATCGCCGCGCACTGTGCCGCTTGCTTGAAGAATTACGCTGCCAGGTGTTCATCACCTGTGTAGATCACGAATTACTGAGGGAAGGCTGGCAGACGGAAACGCCAGTTGCTTTGTTCCACGTGGAACAAGGCCGTATCACCCAGACCCACGACCATCGGGAGTGAAGGCATGAGCGAAAATCAAACGTACGACTCCTCCAGCATCAAGGTGCTGAAAGGTTTGGATGCCGTACGCAAGCGTCCCGGCATGTACATTGGCGACACCGATGATGGTAGTGGCCTGCACCACATGGTCTTCGAGGTGGTCGACAACTCGATCGACGAAGCCCTCGCCGGTCACTGCGATGACATCACTGTCATCATCCACCCGGACGAATCTATCAGTGTGCGCGACAACGGGCGCGGCATTCCGGTCGATGTGCATAAGGAAGAAGGCGTTTCCGCAGCCGAGGTCATCATGACTGTGCTGCACGCCGGCGGTAAGTTCGACGACAACTCCTACAAAGTATCCGGCGGTCTGCACGGTGTAGGTGTGTCGGTTGTGAACGCCCTGTCCGAAAAGCTGGTTCTGACCGTTCGCCGTAGCGGCAAGATCTGGGAACAGACTTACGTTCACGGTGTTCCACAAGCACCTATGGCGGTTGTTGGTGACAGTGAAACCACGGGTACCCACATCCACTTCAAGCCATCGGCTGAAACCTTCAAGAACATTCACTTCAGCTGGGACATCCTGGCCAAGCGTATCCGCGAACTGTCGTTCCTCAACTCGGGCGTCGGCATTCTGCTGAAGGATGAGCGCAGCGGTAAGGAAGAGTTCTTCAAGTACGAAGGCGGCCTGCGTGCGTTCGTCGAGTACTTGAACACCAACAAGACGCCGGTCAACTCTCAGGTTTTCCACTTCAACGTTCAGCGTGACGATGGCGTGGGTGTTGAAGTCGCCCTGCAATGGAACGACAGCTTCAACGAAAACCTGCTGTGCTTCACCAACAACATTCCGCAACGTGATGGCGGTACCCACCTGGTGGGCTTCCGTTCCTCGCTGACCCGTAGCCTTAACAACTACATCGAGCAGGAAGGCCTGGCCAAGAAGAACAAGGTGGCAACCACTGGCGACGACGCCCGTGAAGGCCTGACCGCGATCATCTCGGTAAAGGTACCGGATCCGAAGTTCAGCTCGCAGACCAAAGACAAGCTGGTCTCCTCGGAGGTGAAAACCGCCGTGGAACAGGAGATGAACAAGTTCTTCGCCGATTTCCTGTTGGAAAACCCGAACGAGGCCAAGGCCGTCGTTGGCAAGATGATCGACGCTGCTCGCGCCCGTGAAGCTGCACGTAAAGCTCGTGAGATGACCCGTCGTAAAGGTGCGCTGGATATCGCTGGCCTGCCGGGCAAACTGGCGGACTGCCAAGAGAAGGATCCTGCCCTCTCCGAACTGTACCTGGTGGAGGGTGACTCTGCGGGTGGCTCGGCCAAGCAAGGCCGCAACCGTCGTACCCAGGCGATCTTGCCGCTGAAGGGTAAAATCCTCAACGTCGAGAAAGCGCGCTTCGACAAGATGATTTCTTCCCAGGAAGTGGGCACGCTGATCACCGCGCTGGGCTGTGGTATCGGCCGCGAAGAGTACAACATCGATAAACTGCGTTATCACAACATCATCATCATGACCGATGCTGACGTTGACGGTTCGCACATCCGTACGCTGCTGCTGACCTTCTTCTTCCGTCAGCTGCCGGAGCTGGTCGAGCGTGGCTACATCTATATTGCCCAGCCACCGCTGTACAAGGTGAAGAGAGGCAAGCAGGAGCAGTACATCAAGGACGATGAGGCCATGGAAGAGTACATGACCCAGTCGGCTCTGGAAGATGCCAGCCTGCACCTGGACGAATCCGCGCCAGCAGTTTCTGGTGTGCAGCTGGAAGCGCTGGTGAATGAGTTCCGTAGTGTCATGAAGACCCTCAAGCGCCTGTCGCGCTTGTACCCGGAAGAGCTGACTGAGCACTTCGTCTACCTGCCGGAGGTGACTCTGGAGCAGTTGGGCGACCACGCTGTGATGCAGGCCTGGCTGGCCCAGTTCCAGGCGCGTCTGAACTCCAATCAGAAGTCTGGCTTGGCTTACAACGCCAGCCTGCGTGAAGACAAAGAGCGCAACGTATGGCTGCCTGAAGTAGAGATCACCTCCCATGGCTTAGCCAGCTACATCACGTTCAACCGCGACTTCTTCGGCAGCAATGACTACCGTACCGTAGTCAACATTGGTGCCAAGCTGTCGAGCCTGTTGGGTGAAGGTGCGTACGTACAGCGCGGTGAACGTCGCAAGGCAATCGTCGAGTTCAAAGAGGGCCTGGATTGGCTGATGAACGAGACCACCAAGCGCCATACGATTCAGCGATACAAAGGGCTGGGTGAGATGAACCCGGACCAGCTGTGGGAAACCACCATGGACCCGACCGTTCGCCGCATGCTCAAGGTCACGATCGAAGATGCCATTGCTGCTGACCAGATCTTCAACACCCTGATGGGTGATGCGGTCGAGCCGCGTCGTGACTTCATCGAAAGTAACGCGCTGTCGGTCTCGAACCTGGACTTCTGATCAGGTGTAAGTCGCCAGACACTAAGAAGCCCGCTGATGCGGGCTTTTTAGTGTCTGCAAAAAATCAGTAGCCGGTGAGAATGTTCACGATCACACCGCTGGCAATAGCCACCAGCACATAGTCGCCATTCACATACAGCCAGCGATGATCACGAGGTGGCGCATACAGGTGGCGCGCTTTCCAGTCGGTTACCCAGTAACGGTCACCACGGTAATGTGGATCAACGGCATGACCACGGTGCCACTGCTTATGAGGTATCGGCATGCCGTGCTGTGGACGGAAGTTTGGATCTCGGTAAGCAGGACCGCGGCCGTTGTCATGGCGGCCCTGCTGGTGCGGATGAGCATGTGGCGGGTTGCCTTGGTGCGATCGGCTGCCATCATGTCGATCAGGTGGGCCAGGCTGCGCGAAGCTGGCCAGCGGTACGCTGAGTATGAGCGCGGCGCAGATCACGGTTAGGGTTTTCTTCATTTGATGCGGTCCTCTGCGTGTTATCGCCTGGCACGTATTGATTGCCAGATTCGGTTAACTGATCAGACCACGATTTTTCCCTTGTAATGTCAGGACGCAGGTAAAGGTCCGGTAAAGTCTGCCGTTCTTTCAGTGCAGCCCGAGCGCTTTCAAGCGGCGATACAGCGTGCGTTCACTCATGCCTAGGTGGCTGGCCAGTTCGCTACGCGACCCCTTGAACTGCTCCAGCGCCTGCGCCAATTCACCCAGGTCAATGCGACGGCCGCTTCCTTTAGCTGCGCCAGCCAGTCCGGTGTCTTCCGGCAAATGCTCCGGTCTGATCACACCGTCATCGGCAAACAAACGCGCGCGTTCCAGAATGTTGCGCAGCTCGCGAATATTGCCCGGAAACGGATGCAACGCAAGTTGCTGCAAGGCGTCTTCACTCAGCCTGGGCGTCGGCTGGCCGGCCATGCGCTGCAGCAGGCTCTGGGCGAGTAGCGGTAGATCTTCCACCCGTTCGCGTAACGCAGGCAGACGAATCGGGAAGCCGCTGATGCGGTAGTAAAGGTCTTCACGGAAAGAGCCATCCGCGACCATTTTCTTGAGCGGTTTGTGGGTGGCCGATATCAGGCGGAAATCCGAATGCACAGTGCGCAGGCTGCCCACGGGACGGAAACTGCCGGACTCGATCAGGCGCAGCAGCTTCACCTGCATCGCCAGCGGCACTTCACCGATTTCGTCGAGGAACAGGGTGCCGCCATGGGCCGCCTCGGCCAAGCCTATCTTGCGCTGATTCGCTCCGGTGAACGCGCCCTTCTCATAGCCGAACAATTCACTCTCGAACAATGACTCGGTCAGGCCGGTGCAGTCGACCACTACCAGCGGGCCGTTGGCCCTGGGGCTGCCCATGTGCACTGCACGGGCGAACAGCTCCTTACCGGTCCCCGACTCCCCCTGCAACAACACCGGGATCTGCGCCGGTGCCGCACGCTGCAGGCTGGCCAGCGCGGCCTTGAAGGTTGGCGCGCGGCCGACCAACCCTTGCTCCTGAGGCTGCGCCGAGGCGAGGGTGATGGTGGTGAGGCGTTCGACAAAGGCCACTACCTTGCCCTGTTCATCCAGGATCGGCCGCAACTCGACATCCACATGCTCCGGGCCGCGTGGTGTGTGATGAATGTGCAATACCCGCTCCGGTACCTTGCTGTCCCACGCTTTGCGCATCGGGCAATGTTCGCCAGCCTGGTCGCACGGCACAGCGTAGTGATGCGAAACCCTGTGGCACTTCTCGCCCAGTGGGGCCTGATCATGCCGGCCAAACTGACGGCGATAGGCCGCATTGGCGGCGAGGATGTTGTAGTCGGTGTCCAACACGATGGTCGGGAGGGCATCGTGCTCAAGGTAGGAAACCAGAGCTAGGATGAGAGGATGGGCTTCAGGCATGACGGCACCGTATGGATGACCGATGCAGGGTAACAAGGACTGCCAAACACTGCCATTAGCTGTCAGTCGACTGCCATCTGGGCTGTCAGTTTTATCGGCAACTGTCTGCAACTGGCCGGTTTTGTTGGCCAGTGAGTGGCAAAAAGCCTGGCATGCATCTTGATAAAGCTCCTGTCACTGCCTACGCCTGTACAAGGCGGGGCGGATAAATTGGAGAACGTGATGATCATCGGCAACAACCTTCACGTGGACGCCTTTTACGACGAGGCGACCTCGACCATCAGCTACCTGGTCATGGACCGTGAAACCCGACAATGCGCATTGATCGACAGCGTGCTGGATTACGACCCCAAGTCCGGGCGTACCTGCAGTGCTTCGGCTGATCGCCTGATCGAGCGCGTGAACGAGCTGAATGCCAGTGTGCGGTGGGTGCTGGAAACCCATGTACACGCCGACCATCTTTCAGCCGCTGCCTATCTGAAGGAAAAGCTGGGCGGCCATACCGCTATCGGCGCGCACATTACCCAGGTGCAGAAAGTGTTTGGCGCCTTGTTCAACGCAGAGCCCGGCTTCGCCCGAGATGGCAGCCAGTTCGATGTGCTGCTCGAAGACGAGGAAGGCTTCCGGATTGGCAACCTGCAGGCTCGGGCGCTGCACACACCTGGGCACACACCCGCGTGCATGAGTTTCATGATCGAGGATGCCGGCGAGATCGCGGTCTTCGTTGGAGACACCTTGTTCATGCCCGACTATGGCACCGCCCGCTGCGACTTTCCCGGGGCCGATGCCCGCACCTTGTACCGCTCAATCCGTCGCCTGCTGGCCTTCCCCGACCAGACTCGGTTGTTCATGTGCCACGACTACCTGCCGGGTGGCCGCGACATGCAGTACGTCACTACTGTCGCCGAGCAACGTGCCCACAACATTCACATCCATCAGGGTATCGATGAGGACAGCTTCGTAGCCATGCGCGAGGCCCGCGACAAGACGCTCGAAATGCCCGTGCTCATCCTGCCTTCGGTGCAGGTGAACATGCGTAGCGGCCAACTGCCCCCACCGGAGGAGAACGGTGTGAGCTATCTGAAGATCCCGCTGAACAAGCTGTAACCGCCCTGCCCTCATAATCAGATTTCCAGGATTTGCCGCCATGCCTGCCTTGTTGTCCCCTGCCAATACCGACCACCACAAGGTGGTCATCGTCGGTGCCGGTGCCGCCGGTATCGCCACTGCTTCCAGTCTGATCAGCCGCGACCCATCGTTGGACGTCGCCTTGATCGACCCTGCCGAAGTGCACTACTACCAACCCGGCTGGACCATGGTCGGCGCCGGTGTGTTCAAGGCCCCAAGCACTGCCCGCACCATGGCGTCGACCATTCCTCGCGGTGTTCGCTGGATCAAGGCGCGGGTACAGGGATTCGACCCGTTGGGTCAGCTGGTCATCCTCGATGATGGTCGTACCATCAGCTATGAACAGCTGATCGTCTGCCCCGGCCTCAAGCTGGACTGGGCAGCCATCGATGGGCTTAGCGAGACCCTGGGCCGCAACGGTGTCACCTCCAACTATCGCTACGACCTGGCGCCCTATACCTGGGAACTGGTGCAGAAGCTCAAGCAAGGACGGGCGGTGTTCAGCCAGCCGCCCATGCCGATCAAGTGCGCCGGTGCACCACAGAAGGCGCTGTATCTGTCTTGCGACCACTGGCTGCGCCATGGTCATTTGGGGGCGGTGAAAGCCAGCTTCTACAATGCGGGTGCCGTACTGTTCGGTGTCGCCGACTACGTGCCCGCGCTGATGAAGTACATCGAAAAATACGCCGTCGACCTCAACTTCTCCCACCGGCTAGTTGCCGTAGACGGCCCGGGCAAGCGCGCTACATTCTTGCGTACCTTGCCCGATGGCAGCAGCGAAACGCGGATCGAGGCCTTCGACATGCTGCACGTGGTACCACCACAGGTGGCGCCAGACTTCATTCGCGAAAGCCCGTTGGCCGATAGCTCCGGCTGGGTCGACGTCGATCCGCATACCCTGCGCCATCGCAAATACACCAACGTTCATGCCCTGGGTGACGTGGCTAACACCAGCAACGCCAAGACCGCCGCGGCGGCCCGCAAGCAGGCACCGGTGGTCGCCAACAATGTGCTGGTGGCACTGGGCAGGCTGGCAACCCTGGCCCAGTACGACGGCTATGGCTCGTGCCCGCTTACCGTTGAGCGCGGCAAGATCGTCTTGGCCGAGTTCACCTATGGCGGCAAGCTGGCACCGAGCTTCCCCAATTGGTTGCTGGATGGCCGCAAGCCAACACGCTTGGCCTGGCTGCTCAAAGCACAGGCGCTACCACCGTTGTACTGGCAAGGCATGCTCAAGGGGCGCGAGTGGTTGGCACGCCCGCAACTGGTAGCCGAGGGTGGGCAGTGATCGAGCATCAACTGTTAGGAGCGGGCCTGGGCGCAATCATCGGCGCGGTGCTGGCACTGACCGGCGCAGGCGGTGGCATTCTCGCTGTACCTTTGCTGGTGTTCGGCCTGGGGCTATCGATGGTCGAGGCGGCACCGGTCGGCCTGTTGGCTGTTGGTTTGGCTGCGGCGGTTGGCGCAGTGCTGGGCTTGCGACAAGGGCTGGTGCGTTATCGGGCCGCGCTGTTCATTGCGTTGGTTGGTGTGGCAGCAGCGCCGTTCGGGCTGATGCTGGCGCACCGCCTGCCGAATACACCGTTGCAGTTGGCGTTCGCCGGGGTGCTGGTTTATGCCTGCCTGCGCATCTGGCGCAAGGCGGCCAAAGAACTGCGTGGCGAAGCCAATGACGCCCATCGCTTTATCGAGCCGTGTGTGCTGAACCCTCTGCAGGGGCGTTTGCGTTGGACCCTGCCCTGCGCGCGCGCACTGGCATTCACGGGGGCCCTGTCCGGGTTGTTGTCCGGCCTGCTCGGCGTGGGTGGGGGGTTCGTCATTATCCCGGCCCTGAACCGCTACACCAACCTGCGCATGGCAAGCATCGTCTCCACCTCGCTGGCGGTGATTGCCTTGGTCTCTACCGGCAGTGTGGTCAGCGCCAGCCTTGCAGGCGTCATGCACTGGCAGGTTGGCGCCCCGTTTGCCGTCGGCGCGGTGCTCGGCCTGCTGCTGGCGCGACCCTTGGCAGCCAGGTTGGCCGGGCCGCGCCTGCAGCAGATGTTTGCCGTGGCAGGTTGGGTCGCTGCCCTGTTGTTGGCGGGCAAGGCGCTACTGGGCTAGCAGCTCACTCTGTTCGGCCGCGCACAACGCCAGCAGGTAGTCCCACACCACCCGCAGGCGCACAGACTTGTGCAGCTCGCGGCGGGTGCAGATCCAGTAGCTGCGCTGGATGGTCTCACCCGGCAGCACGCGCACCAGTGTCGGGTCGTGGCGCGCCATGTAATTGGGCAGCACGGCGATGCCCAGCCCTGCGCGGGCAGCGGCTTGCTGGGCGATCACGCTGGTGCTGCGAAACACCACGTTGGGTGCTCGGCAGAAACTGTTGAGAAACAGCAGTTCCTGGCTGAACAGCAAATCGTCGACGTAGCCGATCCAGCTGTGCCGGGCCAGGTCTTCGCGGTGGCGCAATGGCGGCGCGCGGTCCAGGTAGTCCTGGCTGGCGTATAGCGCCAAGCGGTAGTCGGTGAGTTTGCGGGTGATCAGCAGATCGGCGTTGGGCCGCTCCAGATGGATGCTGATTTCTGCCTCGCGGTTGAGGATGCTGACGAAACGCGGCACCGCCACCAACTCCACTTCCAGGCCGGGGTAGCGCTCGAACAACGCGTTCATGCGCGGGGTGAAGAACATGATGCCGATGCCTTCGGTCACCCCCAGGCGAATCTTGCCCAGCGGGGTGATGGCCTGGGTGATTTCTTCCTGCGCCAGCAGGGCGACGTTTTCCATGGCTTCGGCATGCTTGAGCAGGGCTTGGCCCGAGGGGGTCAGCTCGTAACCCTGGGCATGCTGCACGAACAGCGCGGTTCCCAGGCTCTGCTCGATGCTCTCGATATGCCGGGCCACGGTGCTGTGGGTCGTGTTCAGGCGCTTGGCGGCAGTCAGCAGGCGGCCGCTGCGCTGCAACTCGAGGAAAAACCGCAGATCGTTCCAGTCGAACATGCTTGTCCTTTTTGGCAGTTCGTTCCGGCCTCTTCGCGGGCAGTCCAGGTGCGCTGAACATCCTGAAGGCAACGTGGTCCCGTTGGGAGCGGGAGCGCCCGCGAAGAGGTCGGTACAGGCTTGCCACTGTGCTAAAACGCACAGCGGCTGCGCGAAATCTCGTGTTTCCACCACGAAATTACTCACTAAGATGGACCGGGACAAGAATAAAAAACAGGCGCGAGGTTGCACATGCCGTCAGCCGATTCTGTCTTCGACTACGTGGTGGTAGGGGCCGGTCCCGCCGGATGCCTGCTGGCCAATCGTTTGTCCGCCGACCCTTCCTGCCGCGTGCTGCTGCTGGAGGCGGGTGGCCGTGACAATTATCCCTGGATCCACATCCCCGTCGGTTACCTCTACTGCATCGGCAACCCGCGCACCGACTGGTGCTTCAAGACCGAGGCACAGCCTGGCCTCGGTGGTCGCGCTTTGGGTTATCCAAGGGGCAAGGTGCTAGGTGGCTGTTCTTCGATCAACGGCATGATCTACATGCGGGGCCAAGCCGCCGACTATGACCATTGGGCCGCGCAAGGCAACGACGGCTGGGCGTGGAAAGATGTGTTGCCGCTGTTCAAGGCCAGCGAAAACCACTTTGCCGGCGCCAGCGAGCACCATGGCGCGGAGGGCGAATGGCGGGTCGAGCGCCAACGCTACAGCTGGCCGATCCTTGATGCTTTCCGTGATGCCGCCGAGCAGAGCGGTATTGGCAAGGTCGAGGATTTCAACACCGGCGACAACCAGGGTTGTGGATATTTTCAGGTCAACCAGCGCAGTGGTGTACGTTGGAACGCTTCCAAAGCCTTCCTGCGGCCGATCAAGGATCGCGCCAACCTCACCGTGCTGACTGGCGTGCAGGTTGACCAGGTACTGCTCGACAACACCCGCGCAAGGGCGGTGAAGGCGCTCTGGCAAGGGTCCTGGCATGAGTTTGCGGCGCGTCGCGAGATCATCCTCTGTGCTGGGGCGGTTGGTTCACCGGGCATCCTCCAGCGCTCCGGCATCGGTCCGCGTCAGTTGCTGGAAAGCTTGGGCATTGGTGTTCGCCACGATATGCCCGGCGTTGGTGGCAACTTGCAGGACCACCTGCAACTGCGCCTGATCTACCAGATCCGCAACACCCGCACCTTGAACCAGATGGCCAACAGCCTATGGGGCAAGATGGGCATGGGCCTGCGTTATCTCTACGACCGTAGCGGGCCCCTGGCCATGGCGCCGAGCCAGTTAGGCGCGTTCGTGCGTTCAAGCCCCGAACAGGCCACCGCCAACCTTCAGTATCACGTACAGCCGCTGTCACTGGAACGCTTCGGTGAGCCGTTGCATCAGTTCCCGGCCTTTACTGCCTCGGTGTGCAACCTGCGCCCGGCCAGCCGTGGGCGCATCGACATCTGCAGCACCGACATGAACAGCACGCCGCTGATCGATCCCAATTACCTCAGTGCTCCCCAGGACTTGCGGGTTGCTGCCGATGCCATTCGCCTGACCCGGCGCATCGTCCAGGCCCCTGCCCTCGCCGCTTTCGAGCCCAAGGAATATTTGCCGGGCCCGGCGCTGCAAAGCGAGGAAGAACTGTTCGAGGCCGCTGGCAAGATCGGCACCACCATCTTCCACCCGGTCGGTACCTGTCGCATGGGCAACGGTGCCATGGACGTTGTGGATAACCAGCTGCGCGTGCATGGCATCCCCGGTCTACGTGTAGCCGATGCTTCGATCATGCCGCAGATAACTTCCGGCAATACGTGTTCCCCCACCCTGATGATCGCCGAAAAGGCGGCGCAACTGATCCTCAAAGGAGCTGCTACCCAGACCTACCTGAACCAAGACGCGTTACCGACGCCCTGACCCGGGTGCGTGCAGTACCGGCGGCTTGCGGTCAGAAGTCGCCGACAGTGGAACAACAAGAATAATCACTGTGGCCTAACGGCCGAGGACAGCAACGATGTCGGATTACATCCAAGAGCAGGATGCGGTGGCCAGCAGCCCCAGCCGCCGTGAAGAACGCAAGATCATTTTCGCGTCATCCCTCGGGACGGTTTTCGAGTGGTATGACTTTTTTCTCTATGGTGCGTTGGCAGCGGTCATCAGCAAACAGTTCTTCGCTGGCGTGAACGATACCACCGCTTTCATCTTCGCCCTGATGGCCTTCGCTGCGGGCTTTCTGGTGCGGCCGTTTGGCGCGCTGGTGTTCGGCCGCCTGGGTGACATGATCGGGCGCAAGTACACTTTCCTGGTCACCATCGTGCTGATGGGCCTGTCCACTTTCGCTGTGGGGTTGTTGCCCACCTACGCCAGCATCGGCATCGCCGCACCGATCATCCTGGTGATCCTGCGCATGCTTCAGGGGCTGGCGCTGGGCGGCGAGTATGGCGGTGCAGCCACTTACGTGGCAGAGCATGCGCCGCCCGGCAAGCGTGGTTTACACACCGGTTTCATCCAGTCCACCGCAACGCTGGGCCTGTTGTTGTCGCTCTTGGTGGTGCTGGGTAGCCGGTATATCAGTGGCGACCAGTTCGAAACCTGGGGCTGGCGCTTGCCGTTCCTGCTGTCGATCGTGCTGCTGGCGATCTCTACCTGGATTCGCATGAGCATGCACGAGTCGCCGGCCTTTGTGAAAATGAAGGCTCAGGGCAAGGTCAGCAAGTCGCCCATCCGTGAGTCGTTCACCTCCTGGCCAAACCTGAAAGTGGTGCTTACCGCCCTGTTCAGCATCAACGCGGGGCAGGCCGTGACCTTCTACACGGCGCAATTCTACGTTCTGTTCTTCATGACCCAGATGCTGAAAATGGACTCGGCTCAGGCCAACACCCTGCTCATCATCAGCGTTGTGATTGGCGCGCCGTTCTTCGTGTTCTTCGGCTGGTTGTCCGACCGTATCGGCCGCAAGCCGATCCTGATGCTTGGCCTGTTGCTCGCCACGGTACTGTACTTCCCACTGTTCAAGGCGCTAAGCCACTACGCCAACCCACAGATCGACGCCGCCAGCCGTCAGGCGCCGATCGTGGTCACCGCCGACCCGCAAGGCTGCACATTCCAGTTCGACCCAGTGGGCAAGGCTCGTTTCGACAGCCCGTGCGACAAGGTCAAGACCTTCCTGGTCAAGCAGGGTCTACCGTACAGTTCGGTAAGCGTGGCCGGCAGTGATGTGGTGGTGAACATCGGTGACAAGACCATCAACGGTTTTGACGAAGCTGCCATGCGTGCTGCAATCGAGCAGGCTGGTTACCCGGCCAAAGCCGACCCTGCGCAGGTCAACCAGGTAATGGTGGTGGTCCTGATCGTGGCGATGATCCTGATCGCGACCATGACCTATGGTCCGTTGGCGGCGGTGATGGTCGAGCTCTTCCCGACCCGCATCCGCTACACCTCGATGTCACTGCCCTACCACATTGGTAACGGCTGGTTCGGTGGTTTCCTGCCTACCGTATCGTTCGCGCTGGTGGTCTACACCGGGGATATCTTCTACGGGCTGTGGTACCCGGTGCTGGTGACCGGGATCAGCCTGGTAGTAGGGATCTTCTGTCTGAAAGAAACCAAGGATGTCGATATCGACAAAGTCTGATGCTGTCCACATGCCATAAAAAAACCGGCTGTAAAAGCCGGTTTTCTTATGCCTCAAAAAAACTTATGCACGGTTTTCAGAAAAATTTCATACATAAAAATAAATAGCAAATTCAAAGGCTTAGCTATCAATTCAAGCATTTAATCCAAAAACTGCACACAAGTTATCCACAGAAGATCATGCCATCTGCTCCTGAGGTTTTTCCTCTGCTGGCGGCAGCGATCCCATGGCCCGCTGGGTCGCTTCGTTCCAGGCTGCAGCGCGGTCGTTGAGTTCGGCGATGGCCCGTGGCCCAGTGCCGTTGGCGTACATCGGTTCGCCAATGACCACTTCGATTGTACCGGCACGCTTGCCCCAACCGGCCTTGGGCCAGAACTTGCCGGCGTTGTGGGCAATCGGCAGCACCGGCAGCCCGGCATTCACGGCAAGTGCGGTACCGCCGCGGGAGAACTTGCCGATGGTGCCGAACGGCACACGGGTGCCTTCTGGGAAAATCAGCACCCACGTCTTCTGCTTGAGCAGTTCGTCACCCTTGCTCGCCACCTGGCGCAGCGCTTCCTTGGGGTTGTCGCGGTTGATCGCGATGGGCCGCAGCATGGCCATGGCCCAGCCGAAGAACGGTACATACAGCAGTTCGCGCTTGAGCACTTGGCTTAGCGGCGAGAAGTACTGCGACAGGAAGAAGGTTTCCCAGGTGCTCTGGTGATTGGACAGAATCACGCAAGGCTCAGCTGGCACGTTCTCGGCGCCAGTGATCTTGTAGTCGATGCCCAGGATGGTGCGCACCAGAAACAGCGCGCAGCGGCACCAGTACACGTTGATGAACTTGTAGCGCTTGGGGAACGACAGGAACGGCGCGACGAAGAAGCTCAGCGAGCACCACAGCAGCGAACTGGTGCCCAGCAGCAGGTAAAAAAGAAAGATTCTGATCGCCTGCAGGATCGACATAGTGGCTTGTACCATTGCGGGGCATGCCCGCCTGTGAAAAATGCGCCAAAAGGCGCACTGTTTAAATTAGTTCTCTGGCGATAGCTGCCAGATCGTCGAAAATCAGTGTAGTTTCCGGGACACCTTTTTCCAGGGTCCGCTCGCCCTTGCCGGTCTTCACCAGCACGGGTTGTGCACCGACGGCCAGGGCGGCCTCCAGGTCACCTTTGCTGTCGCCGACGAACCAGACGCCTTTCAGGCCGATCTGGTAATGCTCGGCGATCGCCCGCAGCATGCCGGGCTTGGGCTTGCGGCAATCGCACCCTTCGTCCGGCCCATGCGGGCAATACACGATATGGCCCACCTCGCCGCCCTGCTCGGCCACCAGCGCGCGCAGGCGCGCGTGCATGGCTTCGAGGGTTGCCAGCGGGTAGTAGCCACGGGCAATGCCGGACTGGTTGGTGGCCACGGCCACCGTCCAGCCCGCCTTGCTCAACTGCGCGATCGCATCGACCGAACCGGGGATCGGCACCCATTCTTCCAGCGTCTTGATGTACGCATCGGAGTCGTAGTTGATCACCCCGTCACGGTCGAGAATCAGCAGTTTCAAGGCTTACCCCAGCAGCGAAATGTCAGCCACGCCCAGGAACAGGCCGCGCAGACGGCTGAGCAGGGCATAACGGTTGGCACGTACCTTGGCGTCTTCGGCGTTGACCATGACCGCCTCGAAGAAGGCATCGACCGGGTCACGCAGGGCCGCCAGGCGGGCCAGCGATTCGCTGTACTGACGTGCCGCAGCCATCGGTTGCACGGCCTGGTCGGCCTGCTGGATGGCCGAGTACAGGGAAAACTCGTTGGCATTGTCGAAGTACTTCGGTTCGACCTGCTCGGCGATGGCACCTTCGGCCTTGCTCAGCAGGTTCGACACGCGCTTGTTCACCGCAGCCAGGGCCTCGGCTTCCGGCAGTTTGCGGAACGCCTGCACGGCTTGTACGCGCTGGTCGAAGTCCAGCGCGGAGCCTGGCTGCAGTGCACGTACCGACAGGTACGTGGCCACATCGATGCCTTCGTCTTCGTAACGCGCGCGCAGACGGTCGAAAATGAACTCCAGTACTTGCTCGGCCAGGCCGGCGGCCTTGACCTTGGCGCCGAACTGCTTGACCGCGAACTCGACCGCACCGGTCAGGTCCAGGTCCAGTTGCTTCTCGATCAGGATACGCAGCACGCCCAGAGCAGCACGGCGCAGGGCGTACGGGTCCTTGCTGCCGGTAGGCAGCATGCCGATGCCGAAGATGCCCACCAGGGTGTCGAGCTTGTCGGCGATGGCCACGGCAGCACCGGTCAGGGTCTGCGGCAGCTCGGCGCCTGCACCGCGCGGCATGTACTGCTCGTTCAGGGCCAGGGCTACATCTTCCGGCTCACCGTCGTTGAGCGCGTAGTAGTAACCGGCAACACCCTGCATTTCAGGGAATTCGCCGACCATCTCGGTGGCCAGGTCGCACTTCGACAGCAGGCCGGCACGGCCAGCGCGCTGGGCGTCGCCGCCGATCAGCGGGGCGACGAAGGCGGCCAGCATGGAAACACGTTCGGCCTTGTCGTACACGGTGCCGAGCTGAGCCTGGAACACCACGTTCTTGAGGCGCTCGTTGAAGGTTTCCAGTGGCTGCTTCTTGTCCTGCTTGAAGAAGAACTCGGCGTCGGTCAGGCGTGGGCGCACGACCTTTTCGTTGCCTTGCACGATCTGCTTCGGATCGCGGCTTTCGATGTTGGCCACGGTGATGAAGCGCGGCAGCAGCTTGCCTTCGCTGTCCAGCAGGCAGAAGTACTTCTGGTTGTCCTGCATGGTGGTAATCAGGGCTTCCTGCGGCACCTCAAGGAAACGCTCTTCAAACGAGCACACCAGCGGCACTGGCCATTCGACCAGAGCAGTCACTTCGTCCAGCAGCGCCGGCGGCACGATGGCCGTGCCTTCCTGCTGCATGGCCAGCTCGGCGGTACGCTTGCTGATCAGCTCGCGGCGCTCGGCGAAGTCGGCCAGCACGTAAGCTTTACGCAGGTCCTCGACATAGTTGGCCGGGGTGGTGATGACCACGGATTCCGGATGGTGGAAGCGGTGGCCACGGGATTCACGGCCTGCCTTCTGCGACAGAATGGTGCAGTCGACCACTTGGTCGCCCAGCAGCATTACCAGCCATTGGGTCGGGCGTACGAACTCTTCACGGCTGGTCGCCCAACGCATGCGCTTGGGGATCGGCAGGTCGTTCAGCGAATCTTCGACGATGGTCGGCAGCAGGTCTGTGGTGGCCTTGCCCGGGATGTGCTGGGAGAAGCGCAGCTTGGGGCCGCTCTGGTCGATTTCGGCCAGTTCAACACCGCATTTCTTGGCGAAGCCCAGCGCAGCCTGGGTCGGCTCGCCTTCGGCGTTGAAGGCTGCCTGCAGGGGTGGGCCGTCGATGTTGATGCTGCGGTCAGGCTGCTGCACGTCCAGCTGGCGAATCAGTACGGCCAGACGACGCGGCGCGGCGTACACCTGCTTGGCGGTGTAGTTCAGGCCAGCAGCCTGCAGGCCTTTTTCGATACCGGCCAGGAAGGCGTCGCCGAGGTTGGCGAGGGCCTTGGGTGGCAGCTCTTCGGTGCCCAGTTCTACCAGAAAATCTTGAGCACTCATTGTGCAGCCTCCAGCTTAGCCAACACTTCGTCACGCAGTTCAGGGGTGGCCATCGGGAAGCCCAGGCGTGCGCGGGCTTGCAGATAGCTTTGCGCCACGTCCCGGGCCAGGGTACGTACACGCAGGATGTAACGCTGGCGCTCGGTTACCGAGATGGCGCGGCGGGCGTCCAGCAGGTTGAAGGTGTGCGAGGCCTTCAGGACCATTTCATAGGTCGGCAGCGGCAGCTCCAGCTTGATCAGGCGGTTGGCTTCGCTTTCGTAGAAATCGAACAGTTCGAACAGCTTGTCGACGTTGGCATGTTCAAAGTTGTAGGTCGACTGCTCCACCTCGTTCTGGTGGAACACGTCGCCGTAGGTGACCTTGCCGAACGGGCCGTCGGCCCACACCAGGTCGTACACCGAATCGACGCCCTGGATGTACATGGCCAGGCGCTCCAGGCCGTAGGTGATTTCACCGGTGACCGGGTAGCACTCGATGCCGCCTACCTGCTGGAAGTAGGTGAACTGAGTGACTTCCATGCCGTTGAGCCAGATTTCCCAGCCCAGACCCCAGGCGCCGAGGGTCGGCGATTCCCAGTTGTCTTCGACGAAACGAATGTCGTGCACCAGCGGATCCAGGCCGATGGCTTTCAGCGAGCCGAGGTACAGCTCCTGGAAGTTGGCCGGGTTCGGTTTGAGCACCACCTGGAACTGGTAGTAGTGCTGCAAGCGGTTGGGGTTTTCGCCATACCGCCCGTCGGCAGGACGACGGCTAGGCTGCACATAGGCGGCGTTCCAGGTTTCTGGACCCACGGCGCGCAGGAATGTAGCGGTGTGGAAAGTGCCGGCGCCTACTTCCATATCGTAGGGCTGAAGTACCACACAACCTTGAGCCGCCCAGTAGTTCTGCAGGGCGAGGATCAGGTCTTGGAAGGTACGCACGGCTGGCGTAGGCTGGCTCACGAAATTCACCTGTATCTGGGGATGCGGATGTAAAGAGCGGGAGTATAACCTGATTCGCCTCGCCCTCTACTCATTGGAGCCTTATGCCACGCTGCTTTTGGTGTACCGACGATCCGTTGTACCAGGCCTACCACGACCAGGAATGGGGAATGCCACAGCGCGACCCGGCGTTGCTCTTCGAGATGCTTTTGCTCGAAGGGTTCCAGGCGGGGCTTTCGTGGATTACCGTTTTGCGCAAACGCGAGCGTTATCGCCAGGTGATGTACGGCTTCGACCCGGTAAAGCTGGCGGCCATGAGCGACGAACGTATCGAAGAATTGATGCAGGATGCAGGCATCATCCGCAATCGCCTCAAGCTCAAGGCCGCAAGGCGCAACGCCCAGGCCTGGCTTGCTGTGGATAACCCTGCCGAATGGCTGTGGTCGTTCGTCGGCGGCTCGCCGAAGATCAACCACTTCAAGGCGCGCGGCGAGGTGCCGGCGGTTACCGATGAAGCCAAGGCAATGAGCAAGGCCCTGCAGAAAGCTGGCTTCACGTTCGTCGGTCCGACCATCTGCTACGCCTTCATGCAGGCCACGGGCATGGTCATGGACCACACCACCGACTGCGATCGCTACGCCGCCTTGTTGCGCTGAGGGGTTACAATGCGCGCCTTGCTGAAATAAGGAATTCGCCTGTGGAAAAGTTCAAGGGCGCCCTGATGGTCGGGGTGCTGCGCCTGTTTGCCAAGCTGCCCTGGGGCGCTGTGCAGCGTGTCGGCGCCGGTATTGGCTGGCTGATGTGGAAAATCCCCAACAGTTCGCGCAACGTGGTACGGATCAACCTGGCCAAATGTTTCCCGGAGATGGACCCGGTTGCCCGTGAGCAACTGGTTGGCCAGGCGTTGCGGGATATCGGTAAATCCTTTGTCGAAAGTGCCTGTGCCTGGATCTGGCCGCCGCAGCGCTCGCTGGAGCTGGTCAAGGAAGTGCATGGCCTGGAAGTGCTGGAGCAGGCTTTGGCCTCGGGTAAAGGCGTGGTCGGCATCACCAGCCACCTGGGCAACTGGGAAGTGCTGAACCACTTCTACTGCAACCAGTGCAAACCGATCATCTTCTACCGCCCGCCGAAGCTGAAGGCGGTGGATGATCTGCTGCGCGAGCAGCGCGTGCAGATGGGCAATCGCGTGGCGCCGTCGACCAAGGAAGGCATCCTCAGCGTGATCAAGGAAGTGCGCCGTGGTGGCCAGGTGGGTATTCCTGCCGACCCGGAGCCGGCGGAATCGGCGGGCGTGTTCGTGCCGTTCCTCGGCACCCAGGCGCTGACCAGCAAGTTCGTGCCGAACATGCTGGCCGGTGGCAAGGCGGTAGGCGTGTTCCTGCATGCGCTGCGGTTGCCGGATGGCTCGGGCTTCAAGGTGTTCCTGGAGGCGGCGCCAGAGGAGATGTACAGCACCGACGTGAATGTGTCGGCGGCGGCGATGAGCAAGGTGGTCGAGCGTTATGTGCGCGAGTACCCGAGCCAGTACATGTGGAGCATGAAGCGCTTCAAGAAGCGCCCGGCCGGCGAACCGCGCTGGTATTAAGCCATTCACCGCCCTCTGGCAGGAGCGGGTTTACCCGCGAATGCGATGTTGGATTCACCGACGCATTCGCGGGTAAACCCGCTCCTACAGGGGCCGCGTCAACCCGCTGCTCTGTTGAGCTTCTTCAGGAATACGGTCATCTCTTTTTCGGCCTGCTTGTCACCATGGGCCTGCGCCGCCACGATCCCGTCTTCCCACGCCTTGCGCGCCGCCGCCAGGTCGCCCTGCAACTGATAGGCCTTGCCCAGCAGCTTCCATGCTGCCGAGTATTTCGGGTCCTGCTCTACACAGCGCGCCAGGTGCACCGCTGCTTCAGCGCCGTTGCCTTCATCCAGCCAGGCCTTGCCCAGGCCAAACCTCAGCAGCGGGTTATCCACACCTTTGGCCAGCATCTTCTCCAGCGATTCGCGCATGCCCTCTTCTCCTAGAAGAAACTCAAGCCGACGTGGAACAGCTTCTCCACATCGCGAATATGCTTTTTATCCACGACGAAGAGGATCACATGGTCCCCTGATTCGATCATGGTGTCGTCATGGGCAATCATCACCTCTTCATCACGGATGATCGCACCAATCGTGGTGCCCGGTGGCAGCGTGATGTCCTCGATTGCCTTGCCGACCACCTTGCTCGACTTCGAGTCCCCGTGTGCCACCGCCTCGATAGCCTCGGCTGCACCACGGCGCAGCGAGTGCACACTGACGATGTCGCCGCGACGGACGTGCGCCAGCAGGGTGCCGATGGTGGCGAGCTGCGGGCTGATGGCAATGTCGATATCGCCGCCCTGCACCAGGTCGACATAAGCCGGGTTGTTGATGATGGTCATCACCTTGCCTGCGCCCAGGCGCTTGGCCAGCAAGGACGACATGATGTTGGCTTCGTCATCGTTGGTCAGGGCCAGGAAAATATCGGCGTCGGCGATGTTCTCTTCGAGCATCAGGTCTTTGTCCGAGGCGCTGCCCTGCAGCACTACAGTGCTTTCGAGGGTATCGGAGAGGTGCCGACAACGCGCCGGGCTCATCTCGATGATCTTCACCTGATATCGGCTTTCGATGGCTTCCGCCAGGCGCTCGCCAATCTGCCCGCCGCCGGCGATGACAATGCGTTTATTAGTCTCGTCGATGCGGCGCAGTTCGCCCATCACCGCGCGGATATCCTTCTTCGCGGCAATGAAGAACACCTCGTCGTCGGCTTCGATCACCGTATCGCCACGCGGGGTGATCGGCCGGTCGCGGCGGAAGATGGCCGCCACGCGGGTGTCGACGTTGGGCATGTGCGCTCGGATCTGGCGCAACTGCTGGCCGACCAGCGGGCCGCCATAGTAGGCCTTCACTGCCACGAGTTGGGCCTTGCCTTCGGCGAAGTCGATCACCTGCAGCGAGCCTGGGTGTTCGATCAGGCGCTTGATGTAATTGGTCACCACCTGCTCGGGGCTGATCAGAACGTCGACCGGGATATGGTCGTTGTCGAACAGCTCTTCGCGGGTCAGGTAGGACGATTCGCGCACCCGTGCAATCTTGGTCGGTGTATGGAACAGCGAATAGGCCACCTGGCAGGCAACCATGTTGGTCTCGTCACTGTTGGTTACCGCCACCAGCATGTCGGCGTCGTCGGCACCGGCCTGACGCAGCACCGTCGGCAGCGAACCGCGGCCCTGGACAGTGCGGATGTCCAGGCGGTCGCCGAGGTCGCGCAGGCGGTCGCCGTCGGTGTCGACCACGGTAATGTCGTTGGCTTCGCTGGCCAGGTGTTCAGCCAGCGTACCGCCTACCTGCCCTGCGCCGAGGATGATGATCTTCATGCGCTACTCCCTATCCTTTGTTCTTATCCGCGCGAGGCGGCGATCTTGATCAGCTTGGCATAGTAGAAACCGTCGTGGCCGCCTTCCTGGGCCAGCAGTTGACGGCCGTGGGGCTGGCGCAGGCCGGCTTCGGTCGCCAGGTCCAGCTCACGGGCGCCCGGGGTGCGCGCGAGGAAGGCTTTGATCACTTCAGTGTTCTCGGTCGGCAAGGTGGAGCAGGTGGCGTATAGCAGCATGCCGCCCACTTCCAAGGTCGGCCACAGGGCATCGAGCAGTTCGCCTTGCAGCGTGGCCAAAGCCGGGATGTCGTCGGCTTGGCGGGCCAGTTTGATGTCCGGGTGGCGGCGAATCACGCCGGTGGCCGAGCACGGCGCGTCGAGCAGAATGCGCTGGAATGGCTTGCCGTCCCACCAGCTGGCAGTGTCGCGGGCATCGCAGGCGATCAGCTCGGCATCCAGTTGCAGGCGGTCGAGGTTTTCTCGCACGCGGGTCAGCCGCTTGGCTTCGAGATCGATGGCCACGACGTGCGCCAGGCCGGCCTCGGCCTCCAGCAGGTGGCAGGTTTTGCCGCCCGGTGCGCAGCAAGCATCGAGCACGCGTTGGCCGGGGGCCAGTTCCAGCAGGTCGGCAGCTAGCTGCGCAGCTTCGTCCTGCACGCTCACCCAGCCTTCGGCGAAGCCTGGCAGGCCGCGCACGTCGCAGGCTTCGGCCAGCACGATGCCATCCCGGCTGTACTGGCATGCGCTGGCGCCAATGCCGGCTTCGGCCAGCAGTGCCAGGTAGGCATCGCGGCTATGGTGACGGCGGTTGACCCGCAGAATCATCGGCGGGTGGGCATTGTTGGCGGTGCAGATGGCTTCCCACTGCTCCGGCCAGAAGGCTTTCAGCGCCTTCTGCAACCAGCGCGGGTGGGCGGTACGCACCACCGGGTCGCGCTCCATGCCGGCGAGCAGTTCCTCGCCTTCGCGCTGGGCTCGGCGCAGCACGGCATTGAGCAGGCCCTTGGCCCACGGCTTCTTCAGCTTGTCGGCACAGCCCACGGTCTCGCCGATGGCGGCATGGGCCGGAATGCGGGTGTAGAACAGCTGGTACAGGCCGACCAGCAGTAGCGCCTGAACATCGGCATCGGCTGCCTTGAAGGGCTTTTGCAGCAGCTGTGCGGCCAGCAGGTCGAGGCGTGGCTGCCAGCGTGCGGTGCCGAACGCCAGGTCCTGGGTCAGGCCGCGGTCGCGTTCATCTACCTTGTCCAGTTGCGCCGGCAGCGAGCTGTTCAGCGAAGCCTTGCCGCTGAGCACAGCGGCCAGCGCACGGGCGGCGGCGAGGCGTGGGTTCATTGGCCCAGCACCTTGCCAGCGGCGAACTTCTCGCGGCGGCTGTTGAACAGATCACTGAAGCTCAATGCCTTGCCGCCAGGCAGTTGCAGGCGGGTCAGGCTCAGGGCTTGGTCACCGCACGCAACTACGAGGCCGTCCTTGCTGGCGGAAAGTATCTCGCCTGGGGCGCCTTGGCCTGTGGACAGGTTGGCGGCCAGCACCTTGACGCTTTCACCATCCAGAGTGCTGTGACACACCGGCCATGGGTTGAAGGCGCGGATCAGGCGTTCCAGCTCGACAGCCGGGCGGGTCCAGTCGATACGCGCTTCGTCCTTGTTCAGTTTGTGCGCGTAGGTGGCCAGGGCATCGTCCTGTACTTCACCTTGCAGCGAACCGTCAGCCAGGCCGGCGATGGCCTGAACCACTGCGGGCGGGCCCATTTCGGCCAGGCGATCGTGCAAGGTGCCGCCGGTGTCGTCGGCGCTGATCGGGGTGACTACCTTGAGCAGCATCGGGCCGGTGTCCAGGCCGGCCTCCATGCGCATCACGGTCACGCCGCTTTCGGCGTCGCCAGCTTCCACGGCACGCTGGATCGGCGCGGCACCGCGCCAGCGTGGCAGCAGGGAAGCGTGGCTGTTGATGCAACCCAGACGCGGGATATCCAGCACCACCTGCGGCAGGATCAGGCCGTAGGCGACCACTACCATCAGGTCTGGTTTCAGTGCGGCCAGTTCGGCCTGCGCATCGGCGTTGCGCAGGGTCTGCGGCTGGAACACCGGGATGTCATGGGCCACGGCCAGTGCCTTGACCGCACTTGGCATCAGCTTCTGGCCACGGCCGGCCGGGCGGTCGGGCTGGGTGTAGACGGCCACGATCTCGTAGGGGCTGTCGAGCAGGGCCTTGAGGTGTTCGGCGGCAAACTCTGGAGTGCCTGCAAAGACGATGCGCATGGAGTTCTCGCTTCAAAAAAGAAAAAGGCTTGCCGGAGCAAGCCTTCAGGAAGGTGGGGATCAGGCTTGCTGGCGGTGCTGCTTTTCCAGCTTCTTCTTGATCCGGTCGCGCTTGAGCTGCGACAGGTAGTCGACGAACAGCTTGCCGTTGAGGTGGTCGAATTCGTGCTGTACGCACACTGCCAGCAGGCCTTCGCATTCCAGTTCGAACGGCCTGCCGTCGCGGTCCTGGGCCTTGACCCGGACACGCAGCGGGCGGTCGACGTTCTCGTAGAAGCCCGGTACCGACAGGCAGCCCTCCTGGTACTGGCCCATGTCATGGGTGAGCTCTTCGACCGACGGGTTGATGAAGACGCGCGGTTCGCTGCGGTCTTCGCTGAGGTCCATGACCACAACCTGCTTGTGCACGTTCACCTGGGTAGCGGCCAGGCCGATGCCAGGGGCTTCGTACATGGTTTCAAACATGTCGTCGATCAGCTGACGCAGGGCGTCGTCGAACTCCGTCACCGGTTTGGCGAGGGTGCGCAGGCGCGGGTCCGGGAATTCGAGAATGTTCAAGATGGCCATAAGGTCAGGCAGTCACTGTGCGTTCGGTTGAAAACTGAGCACACATAATAAAGGGAAACGGGGATTTCGGCACCTGGCAAGCTCGTCTAGGGTGACTATGGGCTTGATAGCCCCCAATCAATGGACAGCTTTTCAAAGTGTTACTCACAGAGTTATCCACAGCTTGTACCACGTAAATGGCCCTGTTTCGATCAAGGATGATCTCAATGCCCAGTCACCATTCGTCGCCCTGCCCGCCTGCCGAACTGGAGGCACGCTTACGCCTGCATCGCCTCCCCGAGGCTGGACTGCGGCGCTTTCGAACGTTGCTCGAAGCCTTCGGCAGTGCCTCCTCCGCGCTCAGTGCTCCCGCTTCGGCCTGGCGAGCGTTGGGCATTCCCCAAGCCACCATCGATGCCCGGCGCAGTGCCGAGGTACGCGATGGCGCACTGGCTGCGATGGCTTGGCTGGAGCGCCCTGGCCAGCATTTGCTGATGTGGGACGGCCCAGACTACCCAGCCTTGCTGGCAGAAATCGACGATGCCCCGCCGCTGCTTTTTGTCGCTGGCGAACCTGCCTTGCTCGATCGCCCTCAGCTGGCCATCGTGGGCAGCAGACGTGCCACACCCCCGGCGCTCGACACCGCTCGGGCATTTTCCCGCTACCTCGCGCAGGCCGGCTTCACCATTACCAGCGGGCTGGCGGTGGGGGTCGACGGTGCCGCTCATCGGGCCGCGTTGCAGGCTGGCGGCGGCACGATTGCCGTGCTCGGTACGGGCTTGCAAAAACTTTATCCACAGCGGCATCGGGACCTTGCGCAGGCGATGATCGACAACGGCAGTGCGCTGGTTTCCGAGTATCCCCTGGATGCCGGGCCGCTGCCCGGCAACTTCCCCCGGCGCAACCGCATCATCAGTGGGCTGTCGCTCGGTGTGCTGGTGGTCGAGGCGAGCCTCGCCAGCGGCTCGCTGATCACGGCGCGCCTGGCGGCGGAACAAGGCCGCGAGGTGTACGCCATTCCGGGCTCCATTCATCACCCGGGGGCCAAGGGCTGTCACCAGCTGATTCGTGATGGGGCGCTGCTGGTGGAAACTGTGGAGCAGATTCTGGAAAGCTTGCAGGGTTGGCAGAACCTGCCGCCTGCGGTTGTGGACAGGTTCGACCATCCCCTGCTTGCCCTGCTGCATGCCGCCCCCCAGACCAGTGAAAGCCTGGCCCACTGTAGCGAGCAGCCGCTGGCCGACGTGCTGGCGCAGTTGACCGAGCTGGAGCTGGAAGGCCGGGTCAGCAATGAAGCCGGGCGTTGGTTTGCCCGCGCGGGCTAAGTACACTGCTCACATGCAAGGTATATAGGCGGAGAAACAGCAATGGTGAGCAGTTTTCGTGTGCAACAAGCCGCACGTGAGATCCGGGCGGGCGCGGTGATCGCCTACCCGACGGAAGCGGTCTGGGGCCTGGGCTGCGACCCATGGAACGAGGACGCGGTGTATCGCCTGTTGGCGCTGAAGTCGCGTCCTGTGGATAAAGGGCTGATTCTGATCGCTGACAACATCCGTCAGTTCGACTTCCTGTTCGAGGACTTCCCCGAAGACTGGATCGACCGCATGAGCAGCACCTGGCCGGGGCCGAACACCTGGCTGGTGCCGCACCAGGACCTGTTGCCCGAATGGGTGACCGGGCAGCATGACACGGTGGCGCTGCGGGTCAGTGATCACCCGGTGGTGCGTGAGCTGTGCGCGCTGGTGGGGCCGTTGATTTCCACCTCGTGCAACCCTGGCGGGCGCCCGGCGGCGAAGACCCGCTTGCGGGTTGAGCAGTACTTCCATGGCCAGTTGGACCTGGTGCTGGGTGGTGCGCTGGGCGGGCGGAAGAACCCGAGTGTGATTCGCAACCTGGCAACCGGCGAAGTCGTTCGCCCGGGTTGATAACAATCCACAGGCCTGGCTCGGGACTCGGGCCCCTGTGGGAGCGGGCGCGCCCGCGAAGAATACAACTCGGTGCCTGGCACGGGCTTCGCCCGTGTTCGCGGGCATGCCCGCTCCCACGAGGTTAGGGCCAATTCACCGCAGATTTTTCTGATTATGTCTCGAATGGCTGTCCGGTACTGAGTTTGGGAAATTTCTTACTCCCTGCGTCCACAGTCTTCACCTTCCCTGTATAAACCCCAGCCCCTAGCTTGCTAGCCATGCGTCGCACGTGCGGCGCTCGATCTTTGACGCTAGCAAGAACCGTCGCCAATCGGCGGGAGTACTGGGGAACATGCCGCTATTCGAAAATGCCGAGTACCTGATAAGGGCGAATCTTGAGCAGCTTGCGTCCAACCACCGGGTCAGGGCGGTGGAAATTGGTAGGTTCACCGCTGATCAGTTTGACGCGATCAATAGGCAGAAGGACGGGCAGGATTTGCCACAGCTTGAGGACCCAGGCATCGTTTTCATCGGTAGCCATGCCTACAGAAGCCGGGTAGTACGAGATGGTTACACCATCGATGACATGATTCTGCAGATCAAGGCAGCACTGGCTGCGACGTCGATCTGGAGAAGTGCCACGCACATGACTGCCCTTCGCAGCACGTTTGGTCGCGATGATGGCTATGGTAACGAGGTCTTCGATGAGGCGATTTTTGAACTGACGGCCCGCAAGCCCAAGGCAGAGCTCTATTCCATCATCCCGAAAGGGGATAGAAACAAGCCAAAAAATAAAGGCCGCTTAAGCGGCCTAAATGGCGGGGATGCACTCGCCCGGATAACTTGAAACTCAACCGGCGCACCAGCACATCCTCAAGCAGAAAGGCTACGCTTCCGAATCTGTACGGTCAAGCCGGGATCTTTTTCTCGCGTGCTACACATGGGCCTTCTGTGGCTTTCTACGTGATCAGTGTTTTCTGATTATTGCCAAAATGGCTGTCCAGCTAGCCACTTCGGAAATATCCTACGACCCGCGTCCTCTGCCATCACCTTCTCAGTGGGAACCTCTGCCCCTAGGCTCAAACCGTCGCCGAACAACTTGGCGATCGGGTGTGGTAACCCGGGTTCTGGGTGATCTTGGCAGTCCATGGCGGCTGTTCGCAGGAGGCTTCGTGCCTGCTGGGTTTTAGATCTCCCACCCGGTTTACCACCCTGCGTACAGCTGCCACCCATTCGTGTGGTAACGACTGGGTGGGGCCATGAAGCGAGATCTAGTGATGAAGAAGATTGTTCCTGATCCACCCCTACCCTGCACCTCCACCCGCCCCTTCGGCCGCTGCGATGCCGGCCACGATCCACTCTTCACCGTCAACCCAAACATTTCTGCCGAGGACGCTCTGGTCCACGTAGCCCTGTACCTGCGCAGCGCTTACGAAACCGGCTACAAAGCTTTGGACTACATGCGTGAAGAAGGCCGTGGCATGTTCTGGTCGAACCTGCATGCGATTGAGATGGCAGAGGGTGTGATCGAGGCGATACTCGATGGCATCGAGTCGACTCCACCGCCGACAAACCGACCCTCACAGGCATAGCGAAGCTATCGAAGCCGACGCAGTACCTGTGGGAGCGGGCTTGCCCGCGAACACCGGCAAAGCCGGTGCCATCCATCGCGGTGGCTTCTTCGCGGGTAAACCCGCTCCTACAGGGAATGTGTGTGGCTTAGGGGATTAGTACAGTCGATCCTACAGTCCGCCGCGCCGACAGCTCTGCCTGCGCCTGGGCCGCCTCGCTCAGTGGATACCGCTGCTGGATATCCACAACCAGCTTCCCGCTCGCAATCATCGCAAACAGGTCATCGGCCATGGCCTGGGTGTTCTCGGCATTGTTGGCATAGGTGGCCAAGGTCGGCCGGGTGACATACAGCGAGCCCTTCTGCGCCAGGATCCCCAGGTTCACCCCGCTCACCGCACCGGAAGCGTTGCCAAAGCTCACCATCAACCCACGCGGGCGCAGGCAGTCCAGCGAGGTCAGCCAGGTGTCGGCACCCACGCCGTCATACACCACCGGGCATTTTTTGCCGTCGGTCAGCTCCAGTACGCGCTTGGCCACATCTTCACGGCTGTAGTCGATGGTCGCCCAAGCCCCCAGCGCCTTGGCCCGCTCTGCCTTCTCGGCAGAGCTCACGGTGCCGATCAGCTTGGCGCCCAGGGCCTTGGCCCACTGGCAGGCCAGCGACCCTACACCACCGGCTGCGGCATGGAACAGGATCACATCACCCGCCTTCACCTCATAGGTCTGCTTCAGCAGGTACTGTACGGTCAAACCCTTGAGCATCACCGCCGCCGCCTGCTCGAAGCTGATGGTGTCCGGCAGCTTGACCAGGTTGGCTTCCGGTAGCGTATGCACCTCGCTGTAGGCGCCCAGCGGGCCGCCGGCATGTGCCACACGGTCTCCTACCTTCAGCCGGGACACGCCTTCGCCCACAGCCTCTACCACACCTGCCGCTTCTGTACCCAGGCCAGAAGGCAGGGACGGCGGCGCATACAGCCCGCTTCGGAAGTAGGTGTCGATGAAGTTCAGGCCGATCGCATGGTTACGCACACGCACCTGTTGTGGCCCGGGCGGGGTGGGTTCGAATTCCACAAACTGCAGCACTTCCGGGCCGCCATGCTGGCTGAACTGGATACGCTTGGCCATCTCGCACTCCTGTAGTCGGGATCGGGAAAGGCCTTCTATCGGACGCCTTTGCTTGGTCGTCGTCAACTGCGGCGCGCGCGCTGGCGGTGGTATGCTACGCGGCGAATTCTTCCCTGCCCGTTCCTGGTGACCCGATGACTAGCCGCACCGAGGCCGTGAAAGCCTACCTGCTCGACCTGCAAGACCGCATCTGCTCTGCCCTCGAAACAGAAGACGGCGGTGCCCGCTTCGTCGAGGACGCCTGGGTGCGCGAAGCCGGTGGCGGGGGCCGCACGCGGGTTATCGGTGAGGGCAAAGTGATCGAAAAAGGTGGGGTCAACTTCTCCCATGTGTTTGGTAGCGGCCTGCCGCCGTCGGCCAGTGCCCACCGTCCCGAACTGGCAGGCCGTGGCTTCGAAGCCTTGGGTGTGTCGCTGGTGATACACCCGCACAACCCGCATGTGCCCACTTCCCACGCCAACGTTCGCTTCTTCATCGCCGAAAAGGAAGGTGAAGAGGCCGTATGGTGGTTTGGCGGCGGCTTTGACCTGACGCCATACTATGGCAACGAAGAAGACTGCATTCACTGGCACCGAGTGGCCGAGCAGGCTTGCGCGCCGTTTGGCGCCGACGTGTACCCGCGCTACAAAGCCTGGTGCGATCGCTACTTCCACCTCAAGCACCGTGGCGAGCCACGCGGTATCGGCGGCTTGTTCTTCGATGACCTGAACGAGTGGGACTTCGACACTTGCTTCGCCTTCATCCGCGCCATTGGCGATGCCTTCGTCGACGCCTACCTGCCAATCGTCCAGCGCCGCAAGAACACGCCCTACACCCCGCAGCAGCGCGAGTTCCAGGAATACCGCCGTGGCCGGTACGTGGAGTTCAACCTGGTCTATGACCGCGGCACCCTGTTCGGCCTGCAGTCCGGTGGCCGCACCGAATCCATCCTCATGTCGCTGCCACCGCAGGTGCGTTGGGGTTATGACTGGAAGGCCGCGCCCGGCAGTGAAGAAGCGCGCCTGACAGAGTACTTCCTGCAAGACCGTGACTGGCTCGGCCAGTAAGCCTGTGGATAAACAAGGAGCCGTCATGGAACAGTACGTCGTTTTTGGTAACCCCATCGGCCACAGCAAGTCGCCGCTGATCCACCGCCTGTTCGCCGAGCAGACCGGTCAGGACCTGGAATATGCCACTCTGCTGGCGCCGCTGGACGAGTTCAGCGACTGCGCGCGCGGCTTCTTCAAGCAAGGCAGTGGCGGCAACGTCACCGTGCCGTTCAAGGAAGAGGCTTACCGCCTGTGCGACAGCCTGACCCCGCGTGCCCGGCGCGCAGGCGCAGTGAACACGCTGAGCAAGCTGGCTGATGGCACCCTGCAGGGCGACAACACCGACGGCGCTGGCCTGGTGCGTGACCTGACGGTGAATGCCGGGGTCGAGCTGGCGGGCAAGCGCATTCTCATCCTCGGTGCCGGTGGCGCCGTGCGCGGCGTGCTGGAGCCTATTCTGGCGCACAAGCCGCAGTCGCTGGTGATTGCCAACCGTACCGTGGAAAAGGCCGAGCAGCTGGCGCGCGAGTTCGATGAACTGGGGCCGGTGGTGGCCAGCGGGTTTGCCTGGTTGCAGGAACCTGTGGATGTGATCATCAACGCCACCTCGGCGAGCCTGGCCGGGGAATTACCACCGATTGCCGACAGCCTGGTCGAGGCGGGTCGTACGGTTTGCTACGACATGATGTATGGCAAGGAGCCGACGCCGTTTTGCCAGTGGGCGACCAAGCTGGGGGCTGCCAAGGTGCTGGATGGGTTGGGGATGCTGGCCGAGCAGGCGGCTGAAGCCTTCTTTATCTGGCGTGGCGTGAGGCCGGATACGGCGCCGGTGTTGGCTGAACTGCGCCGGCAACTCGCTCGGGGCTGAGATGGCCGGGCCCGCTTTGCGGCCCTATCGCGACGCAAGGCCGTTCCCACAAAGTACGTCGTACCCCGATCCTCTGTGGGAGCGGCCTTGTGTCGCGATGGGCTGCAAAGCAGCCCCAGCATCCCAACCTCATTCCTCAAACCGGATCGGGCATAACTCCACCCCTTCCAGCTTCTGCAACTCCTCGATCACCTGCGGCCTGGCCCGGTGCAAGGTCAAACTCCCCCCCAATCGCCGCAACCGCCGCGCCTCGCGGTGCAACATATCCACACCCGAGTAATCGATGAAATTCACCTGCCGGGCATCGATCACTACATGCGGCCCCTGGCAGCGCTGCAAGCGCACCTGCAGGTAATGCGCCGCACCAAAGAAAATCGACCCACCTACCCGCAATACATCCGCGTCCCCTTCACGGCTTTGTTGGATCCGTGGTCGTGAGGTGCGCTTCAAATAGAAGAACAGCGAAGCCAGCACGCCGGCATAGATGGCCGTCTGCAGTTCCAGCAGCAATGTCGCTGCAGCCGTCAGCGCCATCACCAGAAACTCAGAGCGGCTGACCCGGAACAATGCACGGATCCCTCGGTGGTCCACCAACCCCCAGCAGATCAGCAGAATGCTGCCGGCCATGGCCGGTATCGGCAGGTGCGCGATCAGGCCGGCGCCGGTCACCGCGAACAACGCCACCCACAGCGCCGAAAACACCCCGGCCATGGGCGAGCGGGCGCCCGCCTCATAGCTCAGGCCCGAGCGGGTGAAGGAACCGGCAGACAGGTAACCAGAGAAAAATGCACCGGCAATGTTCGACAGGCCCTGTGCGCGTATTTCCTGGTCCGGGTCGATCAGTTGTTCTGAACGTGCCGACAACGAACGGGCAATCGACAGACTGGTGACCAACCCCAGCATGCCTACCGCCACGGCGCTGGGCAGCAGACGCAACATGAGCTCCACGTCCAGCAAAGGCAGCGGGCTGAAAGGCGGGAGTTGCCCGGTGAACGCTGCCACCCGCGGCACATGGCCAAAGAAGCCCGGCATCAGCCAGGCCAGCAAGCTGACCAGGATCAGGCTTATCAACAGGCTCGGCCAGCGTGGGCGCCAGAGTTTGAAGGCCACACCGATCACGACGGTGGCCAGGCCCAGCAGCAAGGAAGGCAGGTCGACCTCGCCTGCGTGGCTGGCCAGGTCCTGTACGGTCATCAGCGCGGTGGCCTGGCTGGGCAGGGCCATGCCCAGCAGGTTGGGTAGCTGGCCCAAGGCAATGACGATGGCGGCACCCAGCGTGAAACCGAGCACCACGGAATGGGAGACGAAGTTGACCAGCGCGCCGAAGCGCAACAGCCCGAGCAGCAGCTGGAAAATGCCGCCGAGGAAGGTCAGCAGCAACACCAGCGTGATGTAGTCAGCGCTACCGGCCACGGCCAGCGGGCTGATGCTGGCGTAGAGCACGATGGAAATGGCCGCGGTCGGGCCGCAGATCAGGTACCAGGAAGAGCCCCACAGGCAGGCAATCAGTACCGGCACAACGGCAGCATAGAGCCCGTATTCGGCGGGCAGGCCGGCGATCAGGGCGTAGGCGATGGATTGCGGCAGGGCGAGGATGGCGCCGCTCAGGCCTACCAGCAGGTCCTGGCGCAGGTTGCGGCCCGATTGGCGGGGAAGCCAGCTGAGGAAGGGCAGCAGTAAAGAGAGGCGATGCATGGGTTATCCACAATCCTTAAGGGGTCGCCAAGCCCTGTGGGAGCGGGCATGCCCGCGAAAAAGCCAACGCGTTGCTTGGCACCGGCTTTGCCGGTGTTCGCGGGCGCGCCCGCTCCCACAGGGTTGGTGTGTTGCTTTGTGAGATTACAGTTTGGCTTTGACGGCCTCCAGGGCATCCCCATCGGCCTTGGTGGTAACCCCGGCCAACCACCCATCCAATCGTTCAGGATGCGCTTTCACCCAGGCCTTGGCCGCTTCATCGAAACTGATCTTCTTGTCCACCACCTCGGCCATGATGCTGTTTTCCATGTCCAGTGTGAACTTGAGGTTACCTAGTAGCTTCGCCGCATTGGGGCAGGCTTGTGGATAACCCTTGCGGGTCAGCGTGTATACCTCGCCCTTGCTGCCGAACCACTTTTCACCACCGGTCAGGTAGTGCATTTTCAGCTTCACGTTCATCGGGTGCGGGGTCCAGCCAAGGAAGGTGATGAATTGCTGCTTCTTCACCGCCCGGTCGACCTGGGCCAGCATCGCCTGCTCGCTGGACTCCACCAGCTTCCACTGGCCGAGGTTGAATTCATTCTTGTCGATGATTTTCTTGAGCGACAGGTTGGCCGGGGCGCCGGAGCCGATTCCGTACAGCTTTTTGTCGAACTGCCCGGCGTGTTTTTGCAGGTCAGCGAAGTCCTTCACCCCGGCATTCCACACATAGTCGGGCACTGCGAGGGTGAACTCGGTTCCCTCCAGGTTGCGCGACAGCTGCTGCACATCGCCGTTGGCGATGAACTTGTCATGGAAACCTTGATGTGCGGGCATCCAGTTGCCGAGGAAGGCGTCGACCTGGCCGTCCTTGAGGCCGCCGTAGATGATCGGTACGGCCAGGCTGTCGATCTTCACCTGGTAACCCAGGCTTTCCAGTAACAGGCGTGCCACGGCATTGGTTGAGGCAATATCACTCCAGCCGGGGTCGGCCATTTTCACGGTACTGCATTGCGCATCGCTGTCTGCGGCGTGGGCCGTGGTGGCGCTCAGGGCCAGGGCGAACACGGCGGCGGAGAACTTGTGCATGGCGGCCTCTCTTCTCAATCCAGGGGGGCGGGCTGTGGATAACGTGCCTTGCGTTCGAGGTCATCGAGATCGATGTGGTTGCGCATGTACTGCTGGCTGGCGTCCACCAGTGGTTGGTGGTCCCAGCTTTTCAGCTTGCCGATGGCCAGCGCTTCAGCCACCAGCCGGCGGCGGCGCTGGCTGGCCAGTACCTGCTGGCGCAGGCTGGGGATGTCCCAGCGCCGTTGCGCTTCATCGACAAATGCCTGTAGCAGCGTCTGGTGGTCCGGGCTGCCGGTGAGGTTCTCACGCTCGTGCGGGTCGCGGCTCAGGTCATAGAGTAGACATGGGTCGTCTTCGCTGTACACGAACTTGTAGTGCCCGCGGCGGATCATCATCAGCGGGCCGACGGTGCCTTCGGCCATGTACTCGCCGATCACCTCGTCGTGACCGCCCTGCCCTTGCAGGTGGCCCAACAGTGAGCGGCCATCCAGATGCAGGTCTTTACTCACAGCGCCGCCAGCCAGTTCGACCAAGGTTGGCAACAGGTCGCAGGTCGACACCGAGGCAGTGACCCGGCCCGCTGCGAAGTGCTTCGGCGCATGGATCAGCAGCGGCACCCGCGCCGACATTTCGAACCAGTGCATTTTGTACCAGAGGCCACGTTCGCCAAGCATGTCGCCGTGGTCGCCGGAAAACACGATCAGTGTGTCATCGGCCAGGTTGCATTCCTCCAGGGTCTGCAGCAGTTGGCCAATGTTGTCATCGATATAGCTGCACGCGCCGAAGTAGGCGCGGCGGGCGTCGCGGACCTTGTCCACAGGCAATGGCTTGTCCCACAGGTCGTAGACCTTCAGCAAGCGCTGCGAATGCGGGTCGAGTGCTGCCTGGCTGAACTCGGCACGGGGCATGGGGATATCCACACCTTCGTAGCGGTCCCAGTAGCGTTTGGGAATGGTGTAGGGGTCGTGCGGGTGCGTCATCGAAACGGTCAGGCAAAATGGCCGGCCATCGTTTTCGCGCACATGGTCGTACAGGTACTGGCGCGCCTTGAACACCACCTCCTCGTCGAAATCCAGCTGATTGGTGCGCACGCACGGACCCGCCTGCAGCACCGAGGACATGTTGTGGTACCAGCTTGGACGCACATCGGGTTCGTCCCAGTTCACCGCCCAACCGTAGTCGGCCGGGTAGATGTCGCTGGTCAGGCGTTCTTCATAGCCGTGCAACTGGTCGGGGCCGCAGAAGTGCATCTTGCCTGACAGCGCGGTGCGGTAGCCCAGGCGACGCAGGTAATGGGCGTAGGTCGGCACATCGGCAGGGAAGTCGGCCGCGTTATCGTAGGCGCCAATACGGCTGGGCAACTGACCGCTGACCAGGGTGAAGCGTGATGGCGCGCACAGTGGGCTGTTGCAGTAGGCCGAGTCGAACACCACGGCGTGCTCGGCCAGGCGGCCGAGGTGCGGCATCTGGATGGGCGAAGGGCCGTAGATCGGCAGCAAGGGCGCGGCCATCTGGTCGGCCATGATGAACAGGATATTCGGACGCGTCATGGGGGCTTCCATCGTTGAGGGTTATGCGAACCGCTTGCCTACCAAGATGCGACTGTGGATAACATGGGTAAAGCCCATGGCGGGCAATGACTGGGATTAGCTACGCTTATGTTTGACCACCTTGCCGGGTTGTCGCTGGATACCTTGCGTGTATTCGAGGCTGCTGCGCGCCTGCGTGGCTTTACCGCTGCGGCGCTGGAGTTGGGTACCACGCAGCCGGCAGTGAGCCAGCAGGTGAAGCGCCTGGAGGCACAGTTGGGTACGCGCCTGTTTGACCGCATTTACCGGGGCATCGAGCTGACCGAGGCTGGCCAGGTGCTGTTCGAACAGGTGCAACAGGGGCTGCAGGCCATGGATGACGGTATCGCCCAGGCCAGCGGGCGTGGCCAGCATGAAGTGCTGCAGGTGGCCACCGACTTTGCCTTTGCGGCGTTCTGGTTGATGCCAAGGCTGCAACGCTTTCATGAGGCTTATCCACAGGTGGATGTGAGCCTGGTGACGGGTGAACGCAGCCAGGGCATGTTGCGCCCGGACATTGATGTGGCGGTGCTGTTTGGCGATGGACGCTTTCACCAAGGAGAAAGCCGCTGGCTATTCGATGAGGAAGTGTTCCCGGTGTGCAGCCCCCATCTGATTCATGGCAAAGCCTTGTCAGCTGTGGCTTTGCAACGATTGCCGCTGCTGCATTTGAAGGGCGAGCAGGCCAGCCGCTGGTTTGACTGGGCGGGGGTATTTCGTGGGTTTGGTGTGGAAAGCTCACCGCCGGCGGGGCAGCTGCGGTTTGATAACTATACCTTGCTGATTCAGGCAGCGATTGCCGGGCAAGGGGTGGCGATTGGCTGGGCGCACCTGGTGGACAGGTTGGTGGAGCAAGGGTTGCTGTGCCGGCCGCTGGAGGGGAGTTTGCGCTCGGAACGCGGCTATTACGTAGTCTTACCGCCGCGCAAGCGGCGTGGGGCGTTGATCGAGCGGTTCGTGGATTGGTTGGAGCAGGAGCGCAGCCTTTGAGATTTTGGGGCCGCTTTGCGGCCCATCGCG